>DAIEGU010000120.1 GCA_027356065.1 Gammaproteobacteria bacterium | reverse complement strand
ATAAGACTCCTTGCCTCATCGCCAGCATGCTCCCGTTTAAAAACTTAACGGAACAAGTTTTAGCTGACATCCAGGAAATAGGAAATATTCTGGATGCCACCTCGCACAAAAAACGTGCGGCTGGCATGACAAACTAAAAACCATTTGGGGATACGTCCGCACTAGTCACGTGTCACCCCTGTGCATGTCAGTAATTTCGAGGACATGACATGACGCCTCGCATTTATTCAACAATGCCGCGCGCAAGAGGACGGCGCGGAGCTTTATGGGCGCGCTATTAGCCTTAGGGCGAACAACGTTATTAGGGGCTTCCTGCAGGAACGCCGCAGGCATTTAGAAAAACTTTCAGCCAATTAAAAACAAAAAAAACCCGCATATCCGAAGATAAGCAGGTTTTTTTATAGGCAAACAGTTACTTAAGCAGCTTTCTCGCTCAATTTCTTAATATGGCTAGTCAATCTGCTTTTGTGACGAGCTGCTTTATTCTTATGGATAATGCCTTTATTAACCATGCGGTCAATAACAGGGGTTGCTTCTTTAATCGAAGCTAAAGCAGCTTTTTCGTCGCCGGAAGCAATCGCATTAACTACTTTTTTAATGTACGTGCGTAGCATTGATCGCATGCTAGCATTATGTCGCCTGTGCTTTTCCGCTTGGCGAACGCGCTTTTTTGCTTGCTTTGTATTAGCCAAGGTCTGTTCTCCAAAATCTTTTATAAATGTCAAAGGTAATTTTAAGAGCACGTAATATGCCCGCTTTTTGCTGTATTGTCAATTTGTTAAGAGAGAAGAGAAGGTTTCTTTGTTATTGCTAAAAGTCTAAGCTTTTCTAGAAATTTATAGTAAAATGGCACCAAATTTTGGGTCTGAAAATATGAGCAAATCTCTTTTTAAATCAACTTCCGTCGTGGTTTCGATGACCATGATTTCGCGCATATTTGGTTTCGTCCGTGACATGGTGACAGCTTATCTATTTGGGGCTGGGGCTGCTTTTGATGCGTTTTCAGTCGCATTCAAAATACCTAATTTTATGCGCCGCCTTTTTGCCGAAGGCTCGTTTTCACAAGCATTTGTACCTGTTCTTGCTGAATATCAAAAGCGAAAAAGTAGCGATGAGGTAACTCGTTTTATTAATGCTATGTCTGGAACGCTAGGCGTTACTTTAATCATTGTGACGGTGTTAGGCATGGTAGGTGCGCCGTGGATAGTGCGAATATTTGCACCTGGATTTGCAGTTTCTGGCGATAGGTTTGATCTTGCCGTTACCATGTTGCGTATTACTTTTCCTTACTTGATGCTTATCTCTCTGACTGCTTTTTCAGGGGCGATTTTAAATACGTATAGTCGGTTTTGGGTCGCTGCTTTTACCCCCGTATTTTTAAACATTTGCATGATTGCAGCAGCATTGTGGTTATCGCCGCAATTCAAAACACCCATTATTGCGCTTGCCTGGGGAGTGTTTATTGCAGGCGTTATACAACTATTATTTCAATGGCCTTTTCTACGCAGATTAAAATTAATGCCGCGTCCCCGTGTGAGTTTTCGTGATGAGGGTGTGACACGTGTATTGAAATTAATGGTTCCTGCCTTGTTCGGCGTTTCAGTAGGTCAGATTAATTTATTGGTTGATACCATTTTTGTTTCGCTACTCGTCGTTGGCAGTCCATCATGGCTTTATTATTCGGACCGATTGATGGAATTTCCATTAGGTGTATTTGGTGTCGCAATTTCAACAGTCATTTTGCCGCACTTATCACGTCATCATGCAACGGAGTCAACAGAGTCATTTTCATTAACACTCGATTGGGCGCTGCGATCTGTTTTGTTAATAGGCCTTCCTGCTGCAGTTGTCATGTTGGTATTGGCAGGGCCTATGCTCAGTACGTTGTTTCAGCACGGTGAATTTAACGGACATGCTGTGATCATGGCACAACGCAGTTTAATGGCATTCTCGCTCGGCATTACGCCATTTATGTTAGTAAAAATATTAGCTGCTGGTTTTTATGCTAAGCAAGATTTACGTACACCGGTGCGTATTGGTGTAATTGCAATGGTGACCAATACAATTTTAAACGCTAGTTTAATTTGGTCGCTTGCACACGCAGGTATTGCATTATCAACCTCATTAGCAGCATTAGTGAATAGCGGGTTTCTTTTTTATTATTTACGTAAACGTAATTTGTATTCTGCTCGTGATGGATGGAAATTATTTGCAACGCGTCTTTTCATCGCTAACGTTGTATTGGGATTATGGCTTTGGTTTTCTGCTGGTGATTTAAATACATGGATTATGCAAAAAGTTATGTGGCGTTATACGCATTTAGCTTTCTTGCTGATTTCAGCGATGGTAATTTATTTCTCTGCTTTATGGCTGACAGGCATACGTCCACGTCATTTATTGATGCCTCAGCGCCAAGTCAGTATTGTTTGATTGAGCTCACAAAGAGATAAAATTATATCTGGAGTTAGTATTCGCACATTCAGCAGCAACGCTTGTTTGTTTACAAACATTAAGCGGCAGGAGCAGCTCCGCTGCGGCGCACGAGTTTCTTTTCTTCTTCCGGCATCGGTAAATCGCTTTTGTTTTTGATGCGTGAATACACTTCTTTATGTAATCGGTCTAAATCCCGCTCTGCTTCTTTATTACCTTTAAAATATTGATCGGCCGATTTGGTAAAAGCTTTTTGTTTGATTTCAAGATTAACCATTTTTTGCGGATCAACTTTTTCACCTTGCATATCAGCTAAAAGAAACTCGCGAATGACTTTCGTTTGTTCTTTAACTAAATTGGAATATTCAGCTTTTAATTCATCTTCTGTTTTATTTAACGTAACCGCCCTTTGTCTTAATTCATCTGCAATTTCAGTATATCGATTATCTTCCACCAATTTTTTATCTTGTGTTTTTAATCGTGCAATACTTGCATCAAGGCTATCTGCTGTAGTGATTAAACGATTGGTGGTAATGAATAATTCTTGACGTTTAGCAGCAACCGGCTGATCAACAAATTTAATGGCGTTTTCCAGATTCATATTTTTCTTAGTTGGAAGATCATTAATGCCCATCAAGTTTGCATATAACCCAATAAGAATATCGCGCGTACTACCTCGTACGATGGGAAAGTTCTTAGGAGCAGCTGGAGTTACACGCGTCTCAGTCATAATGTGTGCCCGATTTTTTTTATCCTAATAGTATTAATAATACCATTTCTTATATAACTTACTATAACGAGGTAGTATTAAAATTGCCTTAACATTCAGGCATGTAATGACGGTTAATTTGCTGCTTTTGTTTTCAAATAGATAGGAGCGAATGCGTTTGCTTGTACGAATTCGATCAGGCTTTGTTTTAGCAGTTCTAACATAGCAAGGAAGGTCACGACTACCCCTAAACGTCCTTCTTCAAGTTTAAATAAGTGTGTAAAAGAGAAATGTTCTTTGTCTTGCAATACATCTAGAATGTGGGACATTTTTTCTCGTACAGAAAGAGCATCTAAACGAATTTGATGTTTGGCATTTAATTCTGCACGTTTTAATACATCGGCCAGTGCACTTAGCAATTCTTTTAGTGAAACAGTCGGTAATGGTTTATCAATATTGATTTGGCTGCTATCAGCCTGTGCCGTGAAAGTATCACGTTCCTCACGTGGTAATTTATCGAGATCTTCAGCAGCTTGTTTGAATCGTTCATATTCTTGCAATCGTCTAACCAATTCAGCACGCGGATCTTCTTCTGGATTATCCGAATTCACGATTTGTGGAAGCAGCATGCGGGATTTAATTTCAGCAAGAATCGCTGCCATCACTAAATATTCAGCTGCTAATTCAAGCGATAATTCCTGCATTAATTCTATATATTCCATGTACTGCTTAGTGACGGAAGCAATAGGAATATCAAGAATATCTAAGTTCTGTTTTCGAATGAGATAAAGTAAAAAATCCAGCGGCCCTTCGAATGCTTCGAGTAACACCTTCATTGCATCAGGCGGAATATATAAATCCTTGGGCAAGTCCATAACGGCATGGCCCCTGATGGTCGCGATAGGGATTACATTGTTGTTTTCTTCTACCGTATCTTTCGGAGTTTCGACTTCAGTCATAGCGGGATGTCTATATTACTTTAAGTTCGTTCTTTAAGTTTGAAATGGTATATTACCGAAATTAAATTTATTTGCCCATGTTTATCTATGACAACACCTATTATTACCAAGGCAACCAATATATTACGAGAAGGTGGTCTTGTTGCTTTCCCTACCGAAACGGTTTACGGATTAGGCGCTGATGCAGCAAATCCAGACGCGTTGCAGCGCATTTTTGCTGCGAAGGAACGGCCGTATAATCATCCGTTGATCGTGCATATTTCAGCTATAAAAAACTTGAATGATTGGGCGAGGGAAGTGCCTGAGACAGCGATAAAACTAGCCCATGCTTTTTGGCCAGGCCCTTTGACGCTGATTTTAAAGAAACAACCGCACGTTAGTGACTTGATTACAAGCGGGCAAGATACAATCGGATTACGTATTCCAAAACACCCTGTTGCTCTCCAATTATTACAAGCATTTGCGGGCGGCATTGCAGCACCATCAGCGAATCGGTTTACGCATATCAGTCCTACCACAGCAATGGCTGTGCAAGAAGAGCTGGGCGGTAAAATTGATTTAATCCTGGAAGGCGGCTTATGCGAAGTAGGGCTTGAGTCGACTATTATCGATGTGACGCGTGAGACGCCAGTTATTTTGCGGCCTGGCATGATTTCTGCGCAGGCTATTTCAGCGTTGCTTGGCATGCAGGTAGCATTAGCGGCGAGTGAAGCTGAAATTCGAGCACCAGGCATGCATCATTTGCATTATGCGCCCAATACGGCGGCTGCTCTCATTGCAAAAGATGAAGTTTCTTCATTTTTACAAATTAATAAAGATCCTGTTGCAATCGTTATATATAGTGAAATGAATATGCCTGAGATACCCAATGTACATTGGGTAAAGCTATCAGATAAACCAGCGCAATATGCACATGATATTTATCAGAGTTTACGTTCGTTGGACCATCAGCAATTTAAACGTATCTTGATTGAACGTGTACCTGATACAACTGAGTGGGATGCTATTCGAGATAGGCTGCTTAAGGCAACGGGTGGGAGAAAGTGATTCGTTGTCGTGTCATGTTAAGTGGTATTTGTTACCCCCCCACAAGGGGGATGGTGGGCGAGGGAACACGACAATTAATAAAGAGAGAAACAAATGGCTATATTAACCAAAGATGAAACAGCACACTTAATCGATGCACCAGCAGGAAAGTTGGAATTAATTACGACTCAACCCATGGGTGAATCGCGCAATGCTTGGGGCGTCATTTGTCATCCTCATCCGCTTTTTGGTGGCACCATGAATAACAAAGTAGTCACAACGTTGGTAAAAACATTTCAATATTTGGGTTTAAATACAGTACGTTTTAATTTTCGTGGTGTCGGTAACAGTGAAGGTGAATACGATAAAGGCAATGGTGAGTTAGAGGATTTGTTGACGGTTATTAAATGGGTGCAAAACGAACGTCCGCTTAATAAGTTATGGTTAGCTGGGTTTTCATTCGGTGCTTATATTGCCGCAAAAGCAGCCATTCACATTCAAACAGATAAACTCGTGTTGGTAGCGCCGCCCGTGCAAAATTTTCCTATGTTGACGTTGCCGCCTTTCACTTGTCCTTGGGTCCTTGTGCAAGGTGAACAAGATGATGTAGTGCCGCCTAATGATGTATTTAACTGGGCAGAACAGCGAGATCCGAAACCAATTATTTTGCGTTTCCCGCAAGCCGGCCATTTTTTCCATGGCCAACTTGGCGAGTTACGCTCGAGATTAGAAGAAGTACTTTTGCAATAGCTAGGGTCTAAGAATATTTTCGTTTCTAGCTACCGCTTCAGCTCGCTGAGTGAGTTTCAATATCGCAAATGCATTTTTTAACTGAACATTCGTCGCTGCACAGTCATATAAATGATCGATGCGGGCTGGTGCAAGAATCTCTGCTTCGTTTAAGCCATAAAGATTACCGGATATATTTTTGATCCCTGCTTCGCGAGCTAAAGTAAACAGGGCTTCTGTGTAATATTGATTAGCAGACTCCGTAATAACAAACTTAGCATTTGTTCCATAGGTTTCTCTGAATTTCATGACTTGAGCAGCAGCGATTTCGAACCAACCTGGGTCTGGGTAAGTGTAACCACCTGATTTAAATGTTTGGGTTGTTTTAAACGTTTTATACATTTCGTCTGCCATGCTCATCATATCAGTCGATAATTTTTTAGATTTTAATAATGGTGCTAAACCTGGGTTTTGTGCCAGTTTATCTTCTCGTACCCGATCAAGTGCATTTCTAATATTTTTTTCAGTAACAGGATTATCTAAAGAACGCATTCTTTGAATGACTTCATTAAAAATGTCATTCATGACATTTAGAACTTGGGCCTGTGTTAGAGGAGCACCACGATTATCAGTACATCCTGCAGCGTGTGTTGTAGTAAATTGTCTAATAGTAGAGTTTTCTCCTAATTGATAAGCAAAATCAAGTTGATCAGGTAGTTTAACAATAGTGGAATTGTAGCGTTTTTGTTCGTCAACTCGCTCAGTAAAGGCGCTCATGTTTCTTGGGCTATTGCCTAAAACGTTCCAGGCAAATTCATTTTGCTTTAATGCTGCGTGAGATCCATTTTCACCGCCATTTTGTATATTGCCAAGATTGCCAACGTGACCACGTGGATTTGGAAATTCTGTATTAAATTTATTGGTCATCGTCGTTTGATAATCAGAAGCGGCTGGAATGTTTATAATTTCTGTGCGCATAGCCGTTGAAGCAATTAAATCTTTTTGTAAACGAAGATTGGCCATGGTGCTTTTAACTGATTGCTCATAGGCAATAAGAGCATTGCGAATGGGTTGGTAAACTGCTGCTCCACGATAGTCATACATAAATCCATCATTATTTCGAGTAACACCATCCGCTTGAAGGGTGCCATGAATTTTCTGATCAATATTTTTTTCAATTTCATCAAGTTTCTGTTTAAGCGAAAGGAGTCGGGTCGCTCCGGATAACAAGCTATAACTATTTTTACAAAAAGTGGCCATGGCTTGTACGTCTGCTAAATCTACAGTTGATCCTGCTGCACCAATAGTCCTTCGTACCGCATCTGTTAAAGCATCAGCGGCATTTCCTAATGCATTTAATGAGCCTTCTAGCGATGATCTTAATTCCTTAGGCTTATTAAATAAGTCTAATTGTGATGCTAAGACAGCTTTGAGTCGATCTGTTTCATGAATATGCAAGCGTTGTTTAATTTCATGTAACTCTGTTCGCTCAGCAGGAAGTAATGCTCTTCCTCGAACTGCTGGTGCAGGAGGCGGGCTCATAATATTGTTGAGAGCTAATAAACGTGCTTCATCTGTTCTTAATTGGTTAAGCTGAGAAAGAGTAGGTGCCACGTCAATCATTTGATCATGATCGATTTGTTGCAAAGTTTGCAGCATCCATGCATTTAATTGATTTTCATCAGCTCGGCTATTAGCCATAGGATAAGCTGCTACAAATGTTCCATTTAAAACTCGGGCTTGCTGTAATATGGGGTCAAGTACTGGATTATTCGCTGCAGTTAGAATTTGTATCAACGCATCTGCTTTTACTTTTAACTCTTCCCAAGTCAAATCAGCAGCTGCAGCAGCTCTCCCAACTCCTAACACAGCTATTTGAGATTTTACTTTTGCATTGGATTTTAATAACTCTTCTTTTAACCGCTGGCTTTTTTTGTATAAAGAAGTAACGGAAGGTGTGGGTACTTTGTCGCGATAAAAAGCGCGTAAGTTATTCGCTGCGGTATTTTTTCGTTGCACGGCTGCGGTATTGGTTTGGATACGATTTCGTGCTTCGGTCAATTCTCTGTGTTGCTGTAAGGTGAGAGGATTACCTAATCGCTGAACAAAATCACTATCTTGCTGGATTTGGTTACCCATCGGACGATTAAACAGTGCAGGGTAATTATTACCAACAATTTGACCCATTGCTGTCCATAATGCTGTTTCACGTGCTTCCAATTGTGGAGTCGTTAAAGGGTTGGCACCAGTTAACTCAGCGTGAAGTTGTTGTAAGTTAGTAATGGCAGGAACGCCTGCAAGGACAATAGGGTGAGTTCCATCATGCAAATCTATTAAATGCTGAGCGAGCTGTGCTAAGTCTACTCGTGATAGCGCAAATCGTTCAGGTGGGATAGCAATGAGTGTATCTACATTAGTTATCAAATTACGAACTGCATGGTCTAATCCTTGTGCGTTGCCTTGATCAGTTGCGAGTTGTGCTCCTAAATGTGTGTTTAATTGTTGTCGTTTTATATTTTGGAGTGCCAGTGCGGCATTTGCTCTAGCTGTGATTTCGTTATTGAATCGAGTGATTTCAGGTTGAAAATTGTTATCGAAAAAATTAGTGTTTGCCGCCGTGAGTCCTTGGTTGACACCGTCGCCAAGTTGATGCTGTTGATTACACCAGACGAGTGTATTTTGTAATTGCGGGAAGTTATACGTTCGGTCAAATGCAGCATTATAATTGACAGCTAGCTCACTTAAGCCATTCCATAATGCCTCTTCATAAGCATGTTTTTGCGGGTCAGTAAGAGCAGCCCCTATTCTTCCTACATCATTTTCTAAAACTGCTCTGATGTCTGCGAGCGTCATTTGCGGCCGCACTGCTCTTGTTGCTGCAGAAACAGGGATGGGATGATTATTATTTCCCGCCAAAGTAATTATGTGATCTACCAAGATGATTAATTCCGGGCTATCTAGTATAAGCGCAGCTGCTGGCATCGCTCCACTGACGGCGTTGCTAAGCTCACCAACATCAGTCCGATGTCTGGGGACAATAACATTATTCAAATTACCTATGGTGGTAAATGCATTGTTTATTTCATTCGTTCTATTGAATATTGGCGGTCGTTGCATTTGCGGTTGTCCTATTGGCAGATTTGGTGCTACCGGCGGTGGTCCACCACCTGGAGCATTGATTTGTGGAGGTGGTATATTATTCGGCGGCGGCATTCCAACACCTTGAGGAATATTCTGTACCGGAGGTGGCGGATTATTTGGCAGCCTTCCACCTTGATTCAGGGCGCCATTGTTACCATCATTATTTTGTATGAGAGGGGGTGGATCATTTAATTGTCCGCCTCCATTTCCTAATAAGTTCTCTCCTTCCTCTTCTTCTTCACTATCACTATTATCATTATCACTATCACTACTATCTTCATTGAATTTTGGCGAATAAATTTTTCGAATTGTATCACCAGGTTTTTTAAGTACAGAATCATTATCAGATAATAACGGTTCGGGCTTGCTGTCATGTTTAAGTTTAAATGCTGTATATCCTTTTAAATTTTTTTGAGGTCGTTGTTTCTGGGCAAGGTTGAGCATTTCTTCAAGCCTAGTCACTTCGTCAGCTGATGGGTTGGCTTGAGATTGTAATTCTTTACATTTATCTAAGATGACAGATTCAAACAACAAAATACTCTGGTTCATGATTGATTGATATTCACCAAAAATGTTTGTTTGTATACCTATTAAAGTGTTTACATCATCTGACGATCGATCGAGCTGAGTCTTAGAGTTTGCATAGTTATTCTCGGGGCCATTTTCGCTGAGATATTTACAAAGATTTTTAAGTTCATCACGATGTTTAGCAATGGGAGCAGTTATTGCTTCAACAGCACCGTCTCGCATTTTTTTTTGTACTTCTTGTCGTGTTTCCTCAAGATATTCAGCGAAGGTGTCGTATAAGGCCGAAAAATCACTTTTATACGTTTCTATGGTTTTATTGGCCACTTCTTCAATATGTTCAAGTCTATTATGTAAATCTGCTGATGTTTCTTTACTTGGGTTAAATGCATCAGCCGCTTCAAAATGAGGTATGTCGTCTAATGTCAAGAAATGTGCATATTTGTTTTCTCTATTAATGAGCTCAATTTCTAACTGTTGAATATTGTCATTAGAAGGGTTGGCTTGTGTTTCTAATTCTGACAGAGTAGCTTGGTTCTTTTTTAATGTTGTTATTTCTGCAAGAAGTTGTTTTTGATAGAGATCAAATAAACTTTTTTGTATGTTACTTAAATCATCGTAGGATTGAGTATTATTTTGTTCTGAAGCGCTTCCTAACGCATTAATTTTTGATACTAAAGCTTCCGTATCATTACCAATTTTACTTGCAATCTTAATAAGTTCTTTACAGTACAATTCAAATTTATCTTTAGTCGGCGAGGATTTGATGTTTGCAAGCTGGTCATCAAAAGCTTTTCTAATCGTAACGTAATCCGTTAAAGGACGAAGGCTTAATTTTGATAGACCAATGTTGATAGCATGGAGCCGTTGTTTAATGATTTCAGTTTGGTCGTTTTCGAGTATTGGTTTTTCATGAATCTTTTTCTCATAATAGTCTATCCTTGGCTTAACCTGGGACAATACTTCTATGGCCGCATTTAGCATCTTTTGATCTATTTCATCTTCCGGCGAGCGATATACAGAGGCAAGGAGATTCAGATCCAGTTCCATTTGCTCTACTAGAGGATCATCATTAGATTCTTTAGCTCTTTCTTTTTGAAGTTCCAATAACTCTGATAATTTACCCATGCTACTGTCAAGTTTCTCGAAAGTAACTTGAACCAGTTCTTTATCTATCGGTTTTTCTTCGGCGAATGAAGACTTTACTACTGACTCTTCAATTTCATCTGGAGATACTTCATTTAATTTTTCTTCAATTTCACTTAATTCTTGCTCGAGTTCATCCAATTCTTCTTCAGTTAATGGATCTACAGCAGAAAGCTTGTCCCCCATGAGCCTAAGCTGTTCTAAATCTTCATTCATATTTTTTATTGCATCAAGATTTATAATTTGAGCATTCTCAATAATAACAGCGGTATTCTTTAGTACATTTGCATATTTACTTGCTGAAGGACTGTTGTTAGATGAATAAACTTGCTCATATTGTCCAAGCGTGTTTAATTCTGTTTCTAAATATCTCGGTATATTGTTTTTTACGTCCGAGAGCATGGTAAGAATTTCACTATTACTTAGTTGGTTAATACCAATAGCTGAGATATTTAGATCGGATTCATCTTTAAGTCTATTAAGATTAGTTTTTTCTGTTTCTTGATGATCCAATAAATCTTTTAATTTGTTACCACTGTTTTTAATTCTTTCAAAAATCTCTTGGACTCGTTCTTGATTGGAAAATGACGGAGTGTCTGATAGAACAGTTTGAAGAAACTCTCCTACAGTGGTTTGTAATCGAAATATTTCATTAAGCGTATCCTGCGCATTTTTACTGATTGCACTTTTGAGCTTATTAATAGGCTGTTCAATTCCTTCAGCGTTTTTCGGGCTAAGATTTGCATATTGTCGCAGCGCCTGTAGCCTTGTTAATAATGAAGTTAAATTTGTTATTTGCTCACCCACCTTTTCTATTTGCTCATTGATGCTTGTTAATCTAGGCAAACCCGATGCGATTTCTTCCTTATTTTCGTCTTGATCCAATTTCGCTATTTCTTGCGCTGATAATGCAGCTGTTGTGGCAAGTTTTTCAAAAGCGTTTTGAACTACAGTGAATTGAGCAAACAGTATTTCATCCTCTTTTTCGGAAATAGCAGATAAAGATGGTGCAGGAGCTGCTTGTTTTATGCCTAATAATTCTTCATCGCTAACGGGAGCAAGAACACGGCGTGTACCATAAGCAATGAGAACTTGATGTTCTGCAACGCCAGGTGCATATCTGAACTTATATCCAAAATGGGGTTCCTCCTGAAACTTAAAATCTGTATCAACTTTCGCTACACCATTATCGATATTGTAAAGATATGGCTTTTTTTGGTTATGGAGTTCGTCATCGAAGCGACCATCGTCATGACCATTCACAAAACTCATCGTAAATGCTTCACCTTCACCACTTTCGGGTGTAAATGATTCTTCACGATCAAGAATGCTATAAGAACGGTTCCACATAGCAACTTCAAATGGAGATTTCTCGATATCTTCACGAGAGAACACACCATTAGTGTATAAAGCTTCGTCTGTTATTAAGGTATGCACTGTTCTATTTAATAAATGAACGCGGAATTGATCATTAATCCTATCTATTAAGATCGCAACATCTTCCGCGCGATTAATTGGCGCGACAGGAATGTTTAGCTTTCTTGCCATCGCTTTAACAACTTTGATGTCAATAGGAGCATGACCAAACAAGGTGATGTGTTTACGATCATCGCTTAAAGAATAGCTGACTGGTTTGAGTGTTAACCTATAGCTTTCAGCAAGCTTTGCAATCTCTGGAGCTTGTTCAGGATGTGCAAGAAGAAAACTATTCAATGTTGTCATTGATGATGCTTGCTCAGCTATTCTTGTTAATCTAAATACAGTGAGAGCATCAATTTCCTCGCCTGGGCGGGTCTCACATTTGTCCGATTTGTATGATTGATAGGTAGGACTGTTTGGATCTGTGTCATAGAATTTTTCATGTTGCAATAAAAATTCTATGCCGTGATTAGAAATTAAATCTTCTATGACATTGGCTTGTTTAAGTTTATTGATGACGGATAAGGTAAGGTCATCCCGCTTACCTCTATCAGCAACTTCATCACCAATTAATAGAATCAATGATGTTCGATCTGCAATAGTTATTTTGTTATTAACAATGTTTTTGAATCGATTTGTGTCTTCTACGCTCAAGGGTTTATTGTAAGGCTCACCTTCTAAAGGTGCTTGTAAATAAATATCCGCTAATGTTTTGTAATCTTCAGGAGGAATATTGATTACACCGAACTTAGTAGCAAAATAAATAAGCTTCATTGTACTCGCATGCAGATCGCCTATCGGATAGATAGCATGAGGGCCACGCGATTCAAGAGCTGGATAAGCGTAAATATTAGGTTTTTCAGTGTAAGCAATAATGGGTGGGCGTGGTTGCGCGGCAACATTGTCGATATTGTCCACAATAACATTCGGATTTGCTTTAGCAACACTCGTAACGTCAGGAGAAGCTTTTGGTTCTACTATTGGATCATCAGTTCTAAGGGCATTAAGCCTTGATTGATAATCAATGTTGTCTTCTTCCTCTTCTATTTCTATTTTTGGATTTAAAGCGTTAATCAAAGCATTACTTTCGTTTTCAGCAGTACGGGCCCATTCATTTTTTTTAGTTGTAATTAAATTAGCAATAACCTTTCTTTGCTTTTCGGGAAGGGCGTAAATATTTACTTCTTTCTCGTATCCAGAAGGAGAAAAAACAGTTGGTATCGATGTTATTGTTTCTAAAGCTACTCGTTTTTTATTAATATTAAACAGAGTATTTATCTCTTTTTTAAAATTAACCGTACTTGAAAAGTTGCCTACTATCTTTTGATTATTAGAAATAACAGATCGTTCTTCAGTTAGAAATTTTTCAAGTAAGTTAATTTGTTGCTGCAACTCAATTCGTAATTTTTTTAAGTTACCTAAATATTTTTTGAGTTCCGAATATTCCGAAGGATTTTGTGATACGTCTTGTAATTGAACGACTGGAGACAATCCCTCGATTGCAGCATTCAGCTTAAGCAAAGCTAATTGCGAGTTATTTACTCGAGCAATGATTAGATTGTGTTTGGATTTTGAATATTGTTCAGTAAGTGTCCTAGCAGAATCTGATGCTGCTTGAAGCTCTTCTATTGCTTTTTCAGCCTCAAGTCGAATTTCTTGAACGAATAAAGATGGAGCTCTACTTTCTGCCATTACCCACTCCCCTTGAAATCAAGGATATAAATTATAGTTTTCTAAATTTTATAATAGACCCAAATACTTAAAAAACACTTAATATTATCGACATATAGCCTAATAATAGCATGCATCTTAAGGTTTGCCGGCTATCCGCCTATCCTTAATGAGAATAATTCTCATTATTATTGACAACTTGGCTTGTTCGCGGAATACTTAGCCAAACTAAGGAACTCCAATGCGAATTTCTGAACTCAATATTAGCGATTATGCCCGCATAGTGGCACTTAAAAAAGGCGATAAATTGTATCGTCAGCGCTTAATTGCGATGGGATTACTGCCAGGTACCCCGTTTAAGGTTTCGCGTATAGCGCCTTTAGGTGACCCTATCGAAATTGAAATTCGAGGGTTTGCATTAAGTCTTAGAAAAGCGGAAGCGGATATCCTTGAAATTGAACTCCTTAAGGGCCCTGCTCATGTCATGCTGTGATAACAATACAACTCCCTCACAAAAAGCGGTCCGTAAGATTGCACTGGTAGGCAATCCCAATTGCGGTAAGACGACCTTATTTAATGCGTTAACGGGTGCAAAACAACGTGTAGGGAATTGGCCGGGTGTCACCGTTGAACGCAAGAGTGGTTATTTTGTAGAGCATGACATGACGGTCGAAGTCATCGATTTGCCGGGTACTTATTCACTATTATTAGCATCTGATGCAGCCATTGATGAGCGCATTGCTTGTGAATTCATCTTGAGCCAGCAAGCCGATATCATTATTAACATTGCTGATGCTAGCAATCTTGATCGTCACTTATATTTGACTTTGCAACTATTAGAAATGGGTGTCCCCGTTATTCTCGCATTGAATATGATGGACATTGTTAAAATGCGAAAAATGCAAATTGATTTGCACATGTTATCGCAACAACTGGGTTGCCCAGTGATCGCACTTTCTGCTACCAAAGTCTTGGGGGTGAAAGAATTAAAACATGCCATCGTTAATTATCACGCACCCACACAATATCAATCACACAATTATCCAGAAAGTTTGCAGCAGTCTATAAATACAATAGCTAAATTAATTACTGAGCAATCTAATGCGCAGTGGTTAGCCATGCGTTTATTAGAAGGCGATGTGTTTGCGCGAAATATCATAAACAATGAAATTATTTTAAATGAAGTAACAGCACAACAAGCGAGCCTAACAAGTAGTTTGAATGAAGATGTTGATATCATACTTGCTGATGCGCGTTATCGTTTTGTGCAAGAAACAATGAATATTTGTGTGCAGTATTCTACGCACGTGCAAAGAACGTGGACTTCGCGTGTCGATCAAATTGTATTGAATCGCGTATTAGGCATTCCTATTTTTCTTGGTGCGATGTATTTGCTATTTTTCTTTGCGATTAATATTGGCGGTGCATTTCAAGATTTTTTTGATATTGGCAGTCAAACATTGTTCGTTGATGGATTTGCGCATGTATTAACGCAATTAGGTTCACCAACATGGCTAACCGTTTTATTAGCAAACGGCATAGGCAAAGGTATTAACACAACGGTTACATTTATTCCTGTGATCGGTGCTATGTTTTTATTTCTCGCATTGTTAGAAGACTCTGGTTATATGGCGCGTGCTGCATTTGTCATTGACAGATTCATGCGTGTCTTAGGATTACCCGGCAAAGCATTTGTTCCCATGATTGTGGGTTTTGGCTGCAATGTACCTGCTGTGATGGGTGCGCGCACATTAGAAAATAAACGCGACCGTATTTTAACCATTATGATGGCACCGTTTATGTCATGCGGTGCGCGGCTGGCTATTTTTGCTGTATTTACGGCTGCTTTCTTTCCGCGCGGCGGACAAAATATTGTGTTTGCACTTTACCTTATCGGCATTGCAATGGCAGTTTTGACTGGATTTATTTTACGTCAAACGATGCTTACAGGAGACCCTTCTCCATTAGTAATGGAATTGCCACCTTATCACTTACCGCATTTGAAAACATTGTTATTACATGCATGGCAACGATTAAAAGGATTTGTATTTCGTGCAGGTAAATTAATTGTGCCGATTTGTGTGCTCATTGGCGCGCTGAATTCACTGACTGTTGAAGGTGCAATCAGCATGGCTGATGCTGATACTCATTCATTACTTTCTGTGGTCGGGCAATGGCTAACACCCGTTTTTTCACCTATGGGTATGACAACCAGTAATTGGCCTGCGACAGTTGGATTAGTCACCGGTGTACTTGCAAAAGAAGTGGTTGTTGGAACCTTAAATACACTTTATACGCAAATGGGACATTTACTTGATGCGAGTAGTGCAGATAATTTCAGTGTGTTAACTAATCTGCAATTGGCACTCCGTTCTATTCCAGAAAATTTAGCGCAATTAAGCAGTGCATTTGCAAATCCAGTATTAGCCCAAGCCCCTATCGATCCGGTCAACAAAGGTGTGTATGGTTTGATGTATCAACAATTTGATGGGCAAGTGGGTGCATTTGCTTATCTTTTATTTGTGCTTTTATATTTTCCCTGCGTTTCAACAACAGCCGCTATGTTGCGTGAAGTGCATCGTGGCTGGGCAATCTTTTCGCCGATTTGGATGACCAGCGTTGCTTATGGTGTGTCCGTGTTGTTCTATCAAACAGCGACATGGTTTAGACATCCACTTTCATCTTCATTATGGATGGCTGGCATTGTATTTACTTTCTTTGGCACGCTATTTTTTATTCGATGGTATGCCAATCATAAAAGTCCGTTGATAAAGAAAGTAGTTGCGATAGAAGGTGCAGCATGAGTCTTATCGATATTAAAAATTATATGATGCAAGCGAAGATCACCACCTTGGGAAATCTTTGTCGCTTATTTAATGTGGATGCAGAAACGTTGCGTTGCATGCTGTCTCACTGGATACGCAAAGGCAAAATAAGAAAGTGTATGCGCAAACCTGAATGCGGCAGCAAATGCGGCAAATGCCCAACTGAAACAACTGAATTGTATGAGTGGGTAGGGGTTTCAAATGTGTCATCCTGAACAGGCGTTTTTTGCCTGTGAAGGATCTTTTCCATCAACGATTTATATAACACGCTGAATAAATCGCGGGACGACAACAAATACAACTCAAGCTATACTTAGCAAAATATAAATACATAAGGGTATTTTCTTTATGGAAGCACCTGTTTTAATAAAACCTATTCCTCTGCAAGTCGTTAATGAAGGTGCAGCTTACGGTCCTTTTGATCTTAAGCAATTTATCCAGTCGCCTGACAATAGTAAAAATAATTTTACTGCTGAGTTATCAGACGGCGGTGCTTTGCCGCAAGGTATGATTTGCACCGAAGATGGCTTATTGACCGGCATCCCGTCAAAAGGTACCAAAGGTAATTATGAAGTCATTATCACGATAGGTAATGAAGCGGGTTCATTAGAAACCAGCATGATATTGACGATTAAACCTAGTTTGCTGACCACGGGGAATGAATACGCTGATCAGTTGAAATCGCAAGTGTGGGAAGCGCTAGACCAGAATTTACCTATTCCAGATTTAAGCGCGTTGTACGATAGACCCGTCACTATTTTTGACGTCTATTACCTATTAGAACGCTGGGCAATGCTGACCGTGTGGGATGCATTCAATTTAGAGCCTGCAGGTGAAAAGGTTTTACTGAATCTTGAAGGTGCAAGCAAACACTACAATGTTTATGATCGCGGTAGTTGTTTGGTCGCATCACCTAAAGATTTGTTTTCTCACGAACGTACGTTGATAGATGCGCTGCAAACGGCTAAAGCTATAGCCAGAGAAGTGTACAAACGCAGCTGGACGATTGAAATGGCTGGCTTTGAGAAAATGGTCAGGGCAGTGTGGGTGGAAATGCAGCTGCTAGGTGATAAATATGGTAAACGCTTGGAAATATTACATTTTGATCCAGGTTTAAAAGAAATCAGAATTTATAACGAAGAAGCAAAAGAAATAGGTGGCCCAAAAATGGAAATAGACCGCCTATAATTTAAGATAAAGTTAACTTTAATCATTAATAATGAGTTAAATAGTTGAGAAAAGACGAGGGTTGGTATGGCTGATACTTATTTAGACCAATTGCAGCAGCAGATTCGGTTAAAACAAATCGAACGAGGCAAAGATTTTGCTTGGGACAGCATGACCAATCAACCTACTCTTAAAAAAGTGGGTGATGCAGGCCCCACTCCCGCTTCGCCTAATGATCCAAGTGCGATTGGTAGTATCAGTAACGGGACGCCTAGAGTTTCGTTAGAAGACGGTGAATATGAACTTCCAGATACAGTATTAACCAGAAATTTTCTCGAGCATCTTATTCAAAAAGATCGTCAACCTATGCCAGACCTGGATCAATATGGAGTACATGGTACGGATGAAGGATATGGTTCGCTGAAATGGTATGAAAAGATAGGCTATCGTCTCAACCCAGCCAATCTAAAAGACTTAGAACAAGTGACTAAACAGCCACTTAAATTTTCGGCTAAAAAAGACCGAGACGGTTTATTTAATCTTTCCACTGCTATTGTTCCCAAAAATACCGCTGAATTTGTTGTCATCACCGGTGCGCTACTGAAAGTGGCTAAAGCCAATAATATGCGACAAATGTTGTTTAGGTTTCCCCATCTTGAGCCAACGCAACAAAATCCTCAGGGTAAGCCAACTCGTGTGAAGCTAGACCGCGTATTGTTGGTATTACAAATGGCAAAGAATTTAAATGAAGAGGCAAAGAGAAACAATCCAGATGCACCGCCCATGTGCATTGAGTTAAGTGACACTATTCGCAAACGTCTTGCTATGCAGACATCAAGTGAAAAAGAAAGATTATTAATGGCCCAAATCGCAAACTTAGAAAAAGAATTAAAGAATGAAGTACAAAATGATATTAAATCTGGCAAGCGCGAGCAAAAAGCGGCACAAGAATTTTTAAGTGATGAATTGAAGAAAAATTTGGCTGAAGCAAAGAAAGCGCATGATGCATTGGAGATGCTGTCGCCAGCAACAGCAACCCCTGCTCAGTTACAAGCTGCTCTCAAAGCATTGCATACAGAATTAAATAAAGTTGATGCTAATATGAAGGCAATCAAACAGCAGCTTGATTCAAATGTCTTGAATAAGCCGACTGCTGAAGAATATAAAAAGTCACTTGATGCTGCAAAAACAGCAATGGCTGATATCACTGCTCAAGCTCAAGCGACACTTCTCAATCACGCTGACCAAGGTGTTAAAGATGATTCGAAGAATGCAAATGACATGGCAAAACAAGTTAATACCCAAAATGATGCGATGATCAAACATTTGAACACACAACTTGCACCGCATGGTGAGAAAGCCGATTTATTATTGCCAGACTACACGCAAAAACTGCAAGCTTATCAAGTAGCAGCAGATGCGTTATTGACTCATTTGGAAGGGGGTAATCCTATTCCACCTGCTGAGCTTTTAGCTTATCAAACGGCTACTACTGATTTGAATGTAGCGACCGATACGATTAAGCATGAAATTACAGCGATTGAGAATGATGGTGAGTGGGATACTATGCGTGACAAATATGAGCAGTCTATAAATAATGCTGCGAATGTCACTGATCCTATCAATGAAAGATTTATAGCATTGGGCGCAGCCGCAGACCCTGTATTAAGTCAGCCAGCAGAAGCCCTGAATGATAAGACGCTGGGAATCAATGGTGATATTACTAACGATTTAATGAATGCCCCACAAGCAAGACCGTAGTATAAGTCCGCCTGAATAATCTCCGTTCGCCCTGAGGAGATTATTCAGGCGAACGGGGGTTTATAAGAGCCCACACAATTACAAACCACACATCAAATATTTACTTCTAACCCAAAGAATATTCATATAAAATCCTCGCTCCTTGCAATGACTGCAAAGGCTTTGATTGATGAATAGGGTGATTGTGTGCGTAAACCTCTGATCGCGGGTAACTGGAAGATGCATGGCTCATTAAGCCAAGCAAAGTCACTGGTTGATGGAATCAAACAACACGCAGCTCAATATGCGGATATCGATATTTTGGTTCTGCCAACATTCGTTCACTTATATATAGTGCATGAATTACTAAAAGGCACAGCCATTGGATTAGGTGCGCAAAATCTTTATCTCGGTGCGCAAGGAGCATTTACCGGTGAAATATCAGCAGCCATGCTTGCTGATATAGGTTGTCGTTATGTGCTTATTGGTCACTCTGAACGTCGTACGATATTCCATGAAGATGTTGAGTTGACCGCCGCAAAATTTAAAGCAGCGATAGAAGCAAGATTAATCCCTATTTTATGTATAGGTGAAACGAGAGAAGAGCGTGAGCAAGGTGAAACGAATAATATTATCCAAAAGCAATTAGATCCTATTATTCATAGCGCAGGGATAGATGCATTTCGTCATGCCGTGATTGCCTATGAGCCGGTTTGGGCAATTGGAACGGGTTTAACGGCGACACCGCTGCAGGCACAAGAAGCGCATGCTTATATTCGTCAAATAATAATGAAAAATAATGTTGATATAGCGAAAACAATTCGTATACTGTACGGCGGCAGCATGAAGGCTGAAAATGCTGTTTCGCTTTTAACTCAGCCTGATATTGATGGTGGTTTAATTGGCGGCGCCTCGTTAGACGCAGCAAGTTTCTTAAAGATTTGCGCAGCTGCAAGCCAAGAAGCAGCAGCTTTAAAAGCGCATTAATTGTGTTGAGGTATTAAGAGAATGTACCAAGTTATTTTGCTTATTCATGTTTTTGCAGCTGTCTGCATTATTGCCTTAGTGCTTGTACAACAAGGTAAAGGTGCATCGGTTGGTGCAGCATTTGGCAGTGGTGCTTCTCAAACTGTGTTTGGTAGCCGCGGTTCCGGTTCGTTTTTGTTTCGCTTAACAATCGGATTAGCTGCTTCGTTTTTTATAACGAGTATGGCCCTTAACTATTTGGCAAGCAGTGCATTTAAGCAACAAAGAGTCATTAACTTGCCTATGCAACAGTCAATACCAGTTAAACAGATGCCAACCACTGGTCAAGTACCGGCAACCACGCCTACTTCACCAAGTGAGATACCAACTAGAAAGAAGTAGAAATAAAAATTACATGCCGACGTGGTGGAATTGGTAGACACGCTACCTTGAGGTGGTAGTGGCGCAAGCCGTGACGGTTCGAGTCCGTCCGCCGGTAAGAATTAATTAAACAATGTGTTTTGCTGTCTCGCATTTGCTTAGTACGTCATTGCGAGGAGCGTTTTTTGCGACGCGGCAATCCAACTTTTTACAATCAA
>DAIEGU010000119.1 GCA_027356065.1 Gammaproteobacteria bacterium | reverse complement strand
GATCTAACGTAAATGCAAATAATTCAAAATCCACGTTTGCTCGCTGCTGCAGAAGATAGAGAATTCGCAACATCGTAAAAGAATCTTTGCCGCCTGATAAACAAACCATGACTTTATCGCCATGTTGTATCATGTTGAAATCAGCAATAGCCTTACCCGTGTAATGCAGTAATTTCTTTTCCAATTCAGCGAGTTTAGCCAAGGTTTTTCCTCTGTTTTATAATCACAGTCAAAGCGGGCAGCAGTATACAACAATAAAAAACAAAAAGTATTGAAATATTGCTAGCTATATCTTATCCAAAACATACAGCTGTTGTGAGAGTAATTTTGCTTTAGTCTCGGCGTCATTGCTGTATTAGGTTAAGTAATTCGTTGACAAAAACCCGTTCGCCCTGAGGAGCTGACGTATCCCCACGAAATGGTTTTTAGTTTGTCATGCCAGCCGCACGTTTTTTGTGCGAGGTGGCATCCAGAATATTTCCTATTTCCTGGATGTCAGCTAAAACTTGTCCGGTTAAGTTTTTAAACAGGAGCATGCTGGCATGACACAATGACAAAATCTGTAACAATGCTGGCGATGAGACAAGGAGTCTTACGCTTAGGTTTATTGCTGTTTCGTCGAGGTATCGTGAACAGTTACCAGAAATATTGAAGTATCTGGATGCCACCTCGCACAAAAAAACGTGCGGCTGGCATGACAAACTAAAAACCATTTCGTGGGGATACGTCAGCTCCTCAGGGCGAACGGGTTTTTGTCAACGAATTACTTAACCTATACAGCAATGACGCCGAGACTAAGGATGGCATATACAAACGCGATAGCGCTCGCAAGCCAACTTAATCAATTCAAGTAATTTTTAGACTAAAAAGAAACACTGAAGTGAAACTTTAAAAAATCCGTTAAAGCTTCTCTATTTTGAAAATATTGCCGTCCGAATAGTGATTCAGACGGCAATGATCTAAGAAGAATTTATTCGCTGTTATTTTTCAACAGAAACGTCTTCTGCTTGAAGACCTTTTTGGCCTTGGGTAACGAGGAATGAAACTCTCATACCTTCTTCAAGAGTGCGGTAGCCATCACCACGAATCGCTCTGTAGTGAACGAATACATCGCCACCTTGATCGCGTTGAATAAAGCCATAACCTTTGCTGTTGTTGAACCACTTAACGGTTCCATTTTCACGTGCTGCTGACATAACTCTGTACCTTTAACTAATTAAAAAAATGTTTACATCTGACATATCTTACCGCGGGGATGAACCTTGAGGCAGGACACACTGATGATATTAAAGTATAACAGATTATGTAAACAATAAAAGTCTTTATGAAAACCGACTGAGCACAACATTCCCGGCTGCCTCACAATCCTTAATGAACTGATCGCTCGCCAAGTATTGATACTCCGCTGCCCTAGCTTCAGCAATAGCATCTTGGCTCAAAGAGCCAGAAACTGCATACCCTGGATGACACATAATCAACCCCTGGTCTCCCACTTCTTGTAAAAAACGACGAAAATACGCGCCATAAGACTGTGCATTAGCAAAGAGATAAATCCCAGCAAATGATTGATTATAAGGAATGTTTTTTTCTTTTAAACACCGCTTTAATGCAGCTGCACCCATGTTGTTGATAACTAATTTTTTTATATTGAGGACTGTCTCATCAAGCTTAATTGATATCTTTTCTCTTGCGATTCGAACATATGCACGATGCGCTCTTAAATGAGTTTCATAGTTGGCAAGAACTGCATCCCGTATAACAGGGAATTGGTGTATATGTTGATGACCATCAATAAAATGCGGCATAAAGCCCAAAACTTCGTGAAAAAGCATGATTTGAGCTTCACACTCTTTAATAAGTGTAGATTTATCCAACTTTCGCAGCATAGATCTTGCCATCATCTCTGAAAGCGGAAAAAAACTATCTCCATATTTACGGCGATAAGCAGCAGAAACCGGCTTACCTTCGGTTAAATTAAAATGCAGCCCAATATCAATTTGAGTCTGATAAGGCTTAAGCAACATAGCTTGCTCACGCCAATGATCGCCATTCACCATACAGCTGGTTGCTGAAAGACGATTTCGCTGTATTAAATCAATAATTCCAGATGAAATGGATAGCGCTTGCCCATAATCATCTGCACAAAGTACAATGCGCTTGGTCATCAAAGTGCCATTTTAAATATAAAATTGAAGTTCCAACCTACGAGAACTAAATAAGTGCTGCCAACCAACACTCAACAAACAAACCGCGGATGGTTGACTGATTTTATTATACTAGCTGCACTGCTAACACTCTTTTATTTGTTTTGGCTAGGTAAATATCCGCTTTTTACTCCCGATGAAGGGCGCTATACCGAAGTCGCGCGAGAAATGCTCGCAGCAGGCGACTTCATCACGCCGCGCTTAAACGGCATCGCATTTCTTGATAAACCCGCTTTGTATTATTGGCTGCAAGCGACAGCAATGTATTTATTTGGCGTAAATGAATGGGCAGCACGTCTCTTTCCTGCTCTTCTTGCAGTACTTGGTTGTCTTATCACTTATATATGTGGACGCATGTTATTTGATAGACGTACGGGCATCATTTCCGCCATCGTTCTTGCCACCAGCCCTCTTTTTTTTGGGAACGGACATTATGCGGATTTGAATATGGAGGTCGCTGTTTTTATCAGCGGCACACTATTGTTCTTCCTAACAGGCGTGATGCGTCATGATAAATGGCGAGGATTATTTCTTTTTGCAGCTTATCTATTCGCAGCTTGTGCGTTTCTAACCAAAGGAATGATAGGGCTCGCGTTCCCTTGCATGATTATTGGCAGCTGGATTGTTTTATCATGGCGGTGGCGAGAACTAACAAGCATCTATTTAATACGCGGGATGCTGCTTTTTATCGCGCTGGTTTTACCTTGGTATCTATTAGTCCAGAAAGCAAACCCAGCTTTTTTTCATTATTTCTTTGTTGTGCAGCAAGTCACTCGTTTTTTGTCTGCCGGCACTTTCAATAACCCATCGCCTTATTGGTTCTATATTCCAATTATTTTGATTGGTATTTTTCCGTGGACTATTTTTTTAGTACAAGCATTCTTCATTCACATCAAAAATTATTTTCGTTCGCCACATACACATGCAAAAGAGCTTTACCTTTTGTTATGGTTTTTTATTGTTTTGACCTTTTTTTCTATTCCGCAGACGAAGACGGTAGGTTACATTTTGCCCGTATTTCCTCCGCTTGCATTATTGATTGGAAATTATTTATCAATCATGTGGAACAATTCGCAAAGCAAAAGTATTTACTTTGCCATTATTAATTTTGTCATTCTCTCTTCCGTCTTAGCGGCATTATTAATCACACTGCCACAAACTGAGTGGATTAAAATAGCAACCACATTTAAACCACTCTTATTGTCTATGGGACTCATATTTATTGTTAGCGCTATCATGGCGGTGATATTCATTAAAAGAAAAAATTTATTGGCCTTATTTAGCATCACCACCATTAGCAGCATAATATTTTTATTATTTTTAATAATGAATGCGCAATATTTAAATGATAATTCTGCAAAACCATTAGTAACTCAACTTAAAACTGTTATTCAACCACAAGATGAAGTAGTGAGTTATTTACGTTTTTATCAAGATGTGCCTTTATATCTTGGTCGACGTATCAGTATTGCAGCCAATTGGAACGCCCCAGATATTCTTATGCAAGATAATTGGCAACGTGAATTATGGTATGGAATGACGTTGCAAAAAACCGATGATATTTTAATTAATGAAGAAAGTTTTTGGAAAAAGTGGAACAGTAACAAACGTATTTTTGCTTTTATCAATAGCCATGATTTAAATCATTTTGAAGCACAAAAGAAACCTTATTTTGTGCTCGGACAACATAACAATATTGTGTTATTAAGCAATCATAATTGATAATGGTACTAAACGAGATTTCCTTCTCTTACCGTTTCTTCATTGGCATAGGCGCAACTGCATTCACCCATTCTTTCGCCGCCTCTTGATCCTTCGCCAACTGTCTATTCGCTTTTTCTATAGTATCCGCATTTCCAAAAAGCTTAAAAGTATGCAGGGAACTGGTTTCTTTTGCTTTCCACCATGTTCGATTGGTATTTAAAAATTTAACTACTTTATCTTCTTCAACACCGTAATTATCATTTCTCTCTGCAATAATACTGATCATACGGACTTTCGCTATCTTATAAATACAACTGCCAGTCTCAGAAAGAGGACGTGTATTATCATCATTGCTCCAGCGAAAACCATTCATGCTCCACTTGAAAATACTAAAACCTTGGCGATCAAGAAGGCAAGCAGCAAAAGCACTTTGCTCTACCGCACTCATAAAATCCATTACTTCTTTAACAGTTTTTTGTTGCTCCAACATGTCATAAATATAGCGAATACCTAAAGCTCGCTTCGCTTCTAATGTCCCTTCTACAACTTCATTCAGGAAACGATATTTATTAGCGTTATCATTATCATTCGCCGCAAGTACATGTCCCACTTGCGCCAATATTTTGGAATCTTTGTGATACGGCGTATTTTGTAATAACGCTTGCACGCTAAGCAGCTGCTTATTGCCTGCATCATTAGGTTGAGAATCTTGGCTAAATGCCTCGGTCCATGCAGATATTTTCTTGCGCTGATGAACAAAATCTTTTCCTGCTTTAGTTGGCGAAACACCATTAACACATAACCATTTTGCATATTGATGGTTTTGCTCATGCAGGGCTTCATTTAATAAAGAATTACATTTTGATGAATCATCTTGATTGATTAGCTTAATATAACGAGTACTGTTAGTTGTTTTTCGAAATGATCCACGATATTGACTATGACTTACTAATACTTTAACAAAATCATTGGAGGCAACATATCTTTCCTTTCTAACTACGTCTTCAAGAGCAATTTTGATCGGCGATAGTCTTGCGCCATTTTCTACATGAATATCTGCACCCGCTTCACACAATTGCTTAGCAATAACTTTTCGACGGGGTAAATCAAGATTGGTATTTTGTACTACATAATGCAAAGCTGTATTTCCAAGCGTATCTTTTACATTCACATCCGGCTTTATTTTTGTAAGCAATGACTGCACTAAATCAAGCTTCCCTTGCTTGCATAACGATAACAACCATTTACCCGCTTCAACCGCATTAAAAGTTGCATCCACTGCATCGACTAAAATATTGGAAAAATTACTTAAATTTCCACCATTAACAACCGCATTAAAAAATGTTACTTCTTGTTTATTCTGTATGGTGATGAGTTCCGGATTTTGCTTAACTAGATATTCCGTTATTTCTAAAATTTTCTTCTTCATATTTGCATCCTGCGTTTCTTGGTAACGCAGAACAAGCAAATGCAACAAAGTATTTCCATTTTTATCTGTCGTAGTGAAATCAAAATTAAAATCTTTGCATGCTAACACGACTTTCATTAGATCAATGCTTTTATCAATTGCATCTTTATTTTTGACCCAATTTAATAAAAGATGAGTACGCGACCCCTCATCGCATTGCTTGATGATATAAGGTGACAGTGGGATGATGAGTTGAGGACATTGATTTGCAAGTAAGGTCTGTACGTCTTCCGTAATTAAAGCGCCGTGCTCACAAAGTTTTGTAACCAACCCTTCAAATACCTGCGCGTCCAATTTTATTTCATTCTGCTTACGCATCAATTGAGCTAAAAGTGTTATTTGATTTACATCAGTCAAAGTAAACGGTTTCTTTAAAATTTCTTGAACAAACAAATATTCATTCTTCTCCATTGCATAAGAAAGCAATTGATTAAGATCAGATTCACTTAATTGATTATGCTGACTCATCTCAGCATATATAGTTTGCGCGACATCACGCTGATCATATTTTAATGCTTCAGTTAATGGTGATTGGTCATCTATATTAAGGTCTGCAAGGCCATGAGAATTTTTTTGTAATAAAGATGAAATTAATTGGTTTCTTTTGACCTTATCTAAAGAAGCATCATCTCCTTTACCTAAGTAATGCAACGCATTTCTTCCGGTAATATCCACCTGATATTCGAGAATTTGAATGTGTGGAAGCAGCTTTTCAATCAATTCAAACCGATTGTATTTTGCTAACAAAAGCAACAATGCATTCTTATCTTTGTCGGTCAATCGATCGTCTATATAATCGAGGATAATTTCGATATAAGCAAAAGTCTTATTGGCGTTAGCCATAATCAATTGCAAGATCGTATATCCATTTTGGTCTTTCTCATCAACAGCCGCTCCATTTGCATATAACCAACGGAACAAATTATTATTATCCGCAGCATGATATGCACGATGCAATGCACCTGGCGCCTGATGAAAATCAATTAATCTCTTTGCATCATGAGAAACAATATTCACTTCTTTGTTATGAGTTTCGTTACTCAACTTAATCATATTTTCAGCAAGCTGAAATTTACCCATCTTAATAGCTAATTCTAAGGGGGTAATGCCTTTGCTATTTTTTTGATAAATACTGATTCGATCGCGACCAAAAATTTTGTCAGCGAACCCTTTAACCAATGAATAATCTTCATTGATTAATGCCCAATGTAATAAGTTGTTCTTATTATCACTCTCTTGTACATCACTAGAATTTTTATTTTTTGCTTTAAGTTTTTGCGTTACCAACAGCCACTTATGATTAAATTGTTTTAAAGCTTCTTTGTTTAATGCTTCTTGCAACATGTTCCAAACAGCAGGATTAGCCTGTAGTTTTTCCAGCATACATTGCGCTTTAACATCAGACTCTTGACACCATTCTAATAACGCTCTTATCACTAATAAACCATCTAACGTTGAAATTTGATTTGCTTCACCAAATTTAAAAGATGGCGAACTTAAAATATCTAGCGCAAGAGACACGTTTTCAATATTTGAGCTCGCAACCAAATGCATCACAGCAAGCTGTCGATGATAATTATCTGAGATAGGTATATAAGATATCGCTAACGCTATGAGAGCGCTCTGTTTTGGATAATACTGAGTAAAATGTCCCAATGCTGCACTGATGTCTTCAACTGGTATATTGAAAACCTGCTCTGTTGGCAAATTTAATATGCGCGCAATCGCTTCAACATCCTGTTTTTCAACAGCAAGCTTTAACGCAAATTTAGGCTGCAAACCTTGCATTATTAACCATTTCTCAACAGTAGGTGCTTTACCAGATATTAACACCCGATCAAGAACATCAGCTTCAATTGTTCCGCTAGAAAGTTTTGGTTGTGCATCAACAGGAAGAGAATTTAATAAAAACTCTGCTATGCTAAATTTACCCTCTTCAATAGCTATACAAATTAATGCTAATTTTTCAGCATGATCGAGTTTAGCAAATTCACTTTTATTTTTTGTAATAGCACTCATATAACCCAACTGAATGCCCACACAAATAGATAAAAATATTTTTGAAGGAATAGATTCTGCTTTTTGTTTTACATACGCTGCTTCAAATGCTTTTACTATCAGCGCATGCATGAATCCTTTTAATACAAGAAGCTCTTTCGCTTGACTTTCATTCGAATAAATAGAGTCAAGTTGCAAAGCAATCCCGTTAGCAAGAGATTTCAATCCAGCTTGATCATACGATGTCTGTTTTAAATGAACTTTCAGAGCAAGCAATAATAAAGTTTTTGTTGTTTCATCCAAGGTATTATTTTTCTTGCAATCCAAAATAAGATGCGGCTGTTGAAACAGAGCTGGATCACAAAAATCAATTACCAATGGAGCCCGCAATTCATTATAAATAAGATTTAAAATACTAAGCTGACTTTCTTCTGGAATAGCTCGATTTTTCGCTAATAACTCACGAGTCATTTTAATAAAATCAATTTTTTCATCTGCTGTGATGGCGTCAAAAGCAAGCGGCGTATTTGAAGCATTCCATTTTGTTATCCAAGCGATCAATTCATTAATATGGCCGTTCATTAATAAATATCTAAAAATTAGAGTATTGTTGTCCGCATTATCAAACTGAATATCTTCTTTCGCAATGAATGCAAACAGCCCCTTTTTAAAAGAAACGTTGCTATTTGGAATAGTTTTTCTTACATCACATATTTGTCTCAAATCTGATGATTGACCAGATTTGTAATTTTTAATAAATAGCTCTTCTAATTTTTTAGGATCACTGAGGTCTTGTAGTGATGCAGGCACAAATATGTTTATTTTTTCAAGTTGCGCGCTAAATTGCTTTAAAAAATGAGTAATGTGTTCTGAAGGTTTTTGTGATTGCAACAACCAAACATATTTTAAAGAAGTGTTAACAATATTTTTTACTAATTGATGATCATCATGACTTAACATTTCATATATAGACGTATTAACAAATGAAAGCCCGGCATGAACATCATAAAGTCGTTGTAAATGTGAATAACCACGGATTGATTCATTAGGGGCAAGAATAAATACTGGGATATCTTTTTCAATATCTAAATCTTCCTTAATGTAATACATTTGCTCTAATATGCTGACACGCTCAGACCTATTATCTTCAAGAACAAATAATCCCTTTACATCTCCTCTGGGAAAACGACCTAAAAATTCATTGTGCTTAATACGACGGTTAACTGAAACAGCATTTTCATTATTTTTTCTAACATTTTTTATGGGAACAGAACCAGAAGCTTCCTTCTTAGCATTTGCATACCAAAAACCTTGATCGCTACCTATATTATCTTCCCAAATATATTTACGATCCATTGAAACACATTTACCCATTATTGCTTTTAATACATTCGCAATGCATTGATATAATTCTGGATAAAATTGTAAATAATTAGGGTCTGCTTTTTGTGGAAGCGCAGGGAGTTCTGGATGTGCAGCTTTAACTACTTTATAAATTTCTATCGCGGTCGTATAAAGACTTTTATCAAAATTTTTAGGGTCCGCGATATTATTATTTTCAATAAAATTTTTGATTTTATCTTCCTGATGATAAAACCTTTTCACAATAGCTTTGCATAACGTTTTTAATACATTGATATCTATAACTGGTGCTGGTGCATTTACGCTTGCAGCATCAGGCTGATGATTGCTTGGCTTAACTAAAAATCCAGATATATTATTGTGCCTAAGCAAAGCATCATGAATTTCGCTCACTCTTTCTTCATTATCAAATTCAGTTTCATGGTCCAACGTCACACCTAAAACACCGATAACCTTGGGACGACCATTACCATTAGAAGAATCAAATAACGTCATGACACTTGTATCGGTTGGCAACAAAGTGGCCGATGTTTTAGTCCCATGATCACCAAGATTATTGTCCTGACTTCTTACGTTGCCTGGAATCTGTGTATTGGGTAAATATTGATACGTCTTAGGCTTCCCTTGTTTATCGTATCCATGCTTAACTTGATAAGCAGCAAGGTCATCAGCCAAATTAATTTTGTGCTTTATTGTTCCTACTGCTGTTTTTCCGAATAATTTTTCATAACGACTAGGCTTAATCGCTGTTGCATCTGGTCTAAGTTGGCCAAAAAAGAATTCCAGGTCTTTTTCCTTTCGATTAATAACTTTCACTGCGACAGTTTGGTTCTCAAGTGCTTTGTAAATAGGCTGCTCATCAGGAAAGCGATATTTCTTATGTAACTCTGGTAATTCACCTTCTGAAACGAGACCTTGAACATAACAGTCACCTACTGTTAATCCATATTTCTGGTGTTGCTGTTCGAATTCCGGAAATACCTTCTTTAATAATTGGCTTGAATTTAATTTCTTTGCGTCATCCTCTGTTTTTTTCCACGCATGGGCATAGAGAGCCCTTAAATCAGCTTCATGCTGCGGCGCTAGTTGTTTTGCTTGATTAGGAAACTTTCTGAAATAGGAACTTATTTCTGTTGGTAAAAAGTGTACACAATAATAGCCATTAATCTGTTGCACTGTTTTAGCTTGATTTATATCTTTCTGGCTGCCTATGTCGTAAAGCCGCTTTATTTCGGAAGCAAATTTATCAGCTTCCTGCTTATTAGCAAATTGGATTTGTAAGGTAGGATGATTAGTAGTTCCTTGGATAACTTCAAAACGAACTTCGCCGTTAAGCACTCCTAAATTATGCTTAATAAGGTGAGTTAATTGGGCACAAACCACTTTGAATGAGAACTGCACTGACGATCCTCGTTTCTTTAGGCTATCTAATTGATAAAATTAGTTTTATTCTAAAAACCACATCATTATAAAGAAAGTATAAAGAAAGCAACTTAAGAATATCTTAAAAGCCAACGGTAGCGGCTACAGGTTACCCGATGTCAATTAATTCGTACAAAATGATGTAGAGCTTTCGCTTTCGCATTGATACTTCTTTATGCTTAAACGTGGCGAAATACCCAAACTTTACTGATAAAAAAAGTGAATATTGGCAGGACCGCTAAAACAATCAACAATGCGATTGTGTAGGGCAAGTGAAAAGAAAGGAAAATAAAGAACAACAATTCATTCAAACCAAAATTAACGATTTGCACAAACAATAATTTTGATGCAGCAACTTTATGCGTAACAATTGTCTCACTGAATGTCCACATTCGATGACCGAAATAACTTAGCTGAAACGAAATCCCGAATGCAAAAACATTTGCAATCAATGGTACAAATGAATGTGCTTGCACTAAATAAACAACAATTGAAAAGTGCACTGTCGCTGCTGTCAAACCAACAATACCAAATCGACACACTTGAGCAATTAAAGGAAAATAATTAGCAATGCGATCAATAAGGTTATTGCTCATCATCAAAACCGTATTTAGTTTGTAATAAGTATTTGGGCCGTTGTTTTACTTCAGTGAATATACGAGCAATATATTCCCCTAAAATGCCAACCGATAATAATTGGATACCGCCCAGAAACATAATCGCAACAACCAACGTTGGGAAACCCGGTAAATCTGCGCCATATATTAATGTTACGGTAGCAATGTAAATAGCATAGATAAGCGAAAATAATGAAATCAAAAAGCCAATGAATCCCCAAACACGTAAAGGCACATCTGAAAAAGAAGTAATACCAGTAATTGCAAGCTCAGTTAAACGAGCAAACCCCCATGAGCTTTTTCCGGCAGCACGTTCTTGGACTTCAAATGGAACGCCAATTTTTGTAAACCCAACCCAGGCGTATAATCCCTTCATAAAACGCGTGCGTTCCGGAAATTTCTTTAACGCATCAATGATTTTTCGATCGATTAAGCGAAAATCGCCCGCATTATTAGGAATATCAATGCTTGTTATTTTTTGCATGACCCAATAAAACAAGCGAGCAAAATTACGTTTAAGATATGATTCAGACTCACGCGCATTTCGCACTCCATAAACCATATCGTAACCTTCTGTCCATTTTTGTAAAAAGATAGACAGCATTTCCAATGGATGCTGGAAATCCGCATCAAGCATAATTGCAACATCGCCTTTGCAATGCTCAAGCCCAGCTGTTAGCGCAACTTCTTTACCAAAATTGCGAGACAAACCTAACAATTTAACGCGATTGTCTCTGGGCAATTCCAGAATTTTCGCGACCGTCGCATCACGACTGCCATCATCAACCAGAATAATTTAAAAGTGCTGAGTTAATTCAGCAAGCGTGTTTTTTAATGCCTCAATGAATGATTGAATGACCGCCTCTTCATTAAATACGGGCACGACACAGGAAATAAAAACGGATTTATTATCTAACTTGTAAGCACGACCTGACTGCATAGCTCTTAATATTCATTTAAGTTGAAGCCAGCGATTATAACAGGATTGCCACAGCGCTTACAGCGCTTCGATAATCTCTATGTCATCCCGGAAGTTGTATGTGTTATTGCTGAATAATATGTGTCATCCTGAACAGGCGTTTTTTGCCTGTGAAGGATCTTTTTCATTAACCTCAGATCCTTCACAGGCAAAAAGCGCCTGTTCAGGATGACAAATAAATGACATCTGCTTTATCCACAAAATACTGATACAACAAAGCCTTCTCAAGTGACGCCAAATAGAATTTTATATTTAGCATTATCTCACACCTTGCTTTATCAATGCCGTTTGCATTATCATCTCAATTCTTCCTTAAGAGGTGTTTTCAGGCATGCGCAACTAAAGTTTTTTCGGTGATTTTCAAGTTCGATAAATGATCGTTTGAAAATCGTTTTATTCTCACCCGGAGAACTTTTTATGTTGCACGTTATACCTCAAATTCTTATACATCATGTAAACTATTCAATTCCTAACGATAGAATGCTATTCCAAGCGTTAAATTTGTCCTTGTCCGCTAAAAAAATTGGGCTGATAGGACGCAATGGCACAGGCAAATCAACTTTATTAAAATTAATAATGGGTGAAGTGTTGCCGGACGCGGGCAGTATTCATGTCACGGGTGAATTGTCTTATTGTCCGCAACAATTTGATGAACCAGGTGAAACATGCATCGCTCATGTTTTGGGGGTAAAAACAAAATTGGATGCGCTTTCACGCATTGAGGCAGGCAGTACTCATGAAGAGGATTTTAAACTTGTCGATGATGATTGGCTGATAGCAGAGCGGACACATCAACAACTCATCGAATTTGGTTTGCAACATATCGCACTGACTTCTACGCTTGATATGTTAAGCAATGGTGAAAAGACACGCCTTTATCTTGCGAAAGCATTTCTCACTCATCCTGATTTTATTATCTTAGATGAGCCAACCAATAACTTAGATAGTGCATCTCGCGCTTATTTATATACCGCCATCGCTAAATGGAAAAAAGGATTAATTGTTGTTAGCCATGACAGAGCGCTGCTTAACTTAATGGATGAAATAATTGAATTAACAACACTAGGCGCCACTATTTATGGCGGTAATTATGATCACTATATCACTCAGAAAGAATTACATTTACAAGCTAACTTACGCGAATTATCAGATGCTAAAAAAGCACTAACATCTTCTAAAATATCTATACAAGGAAGCAGAGAAAAACGCGAGCAAAAAAAATCGCGCGGACGCAAATTACGTCTTACTGGTAAAACAGACAAAATGAGCGCTAACTCCAAAAAAGGCCGTAGTGAAAAAACACAAAGTCGTTTAGCAACTCAAAGTGAAATGCTATTACAAAATGCAAAAGAAAAACTACAGGAAGCAAAATCAAAAATTGAATGCATTGAAAATATTAATGTTGATTTACCAAAAACTTTTGTTCCCAATGGAAAAGTAATTGTTGAAATAAATAATCTCTCTTTTTCTTATACCGAGCATTCATCTCCCATCATCAACCAATTTAATATGAAAATAATGGGGCCTGAAAGAATAGGCTTGATGGGTAAAAATGGTTGCGGCAAAACAACCTTAATTAAGCTTATTATGCAATCATTAACACCATCATCCGGTAGTATTAAATTGGGCGTTGACCAAATAAGTTATCTGGATCAGACAACGAAAATTCTGCATGAACAATCATCAATTTTAGATAATTTTTTAAGATTAAACCCTAGCGCCAATCAAATGGATGCACAGCATGCATTAGCTAAATTTTTATTTCGTAATGTCAATGCCAATAAATTAGTAAAAAATTTAAGTGGTGGTGAAAAATTACGTGCAGCACTTGCTTGCACATTAATGGCTGATATTCCTCCGCAGCTACTCATTTTAGATGAACCAACTAATCATCTTGATATAAATAGCATTGCGAGTATTGAATCAGCATTATCGTGCTATCAAGGCACAATGATTATTATTACTCACGACATGACATTTCTTAAAAATATTAATGTAACGAGATGTATATATGCACCGTTTCATGCTCTCTAATTTTTGTGTCACTGTGAATATTTCGCGCTATCTCGAAATACTTGGAACGGCTTTTTGCGCTGATATTAATTACCAAGGACATATCATGCAACAAAGCTGTCAAAGAGGAGAAACTCCCGAATCAATATTCATTATATTTCTTTGCACTGCCCTTCACTAATTCAGCAGGGTATTTAATATTATTAATTGATATTTTATTCTCTAATGCAGTTGCAAGATTGATGCTCATCAAATCAGCAAGGCGAATAAGATATAACATAACATCTGCAAGTTCTTCGCTAGCTTTATTTTTAACAGCATTATCACAATGGGCTTTCATTGAATCTTGCTCTGACATCCATTGAAAAATTTCTAGCACTTCACCTGCTTCACAAGCAAGCGCCATAGCAAGATTTTTTGGATGATGAAATTGGTCCCAATCTCTTACCGTTGCAAATTCGCGTAATAAAATTTTTATTTTATCTACATCAATTATGTCTGTCATAATAAATCCTTTTATGTAAATAATTTGCATTGTAACGATTGTTTACACGACATTTCCATTATTATTTTGGAACAAAACAAGCTATGATACAGTGCTTTGAAAAAACTAGTTTCAAGGTAACCATATGAATACTGTTTTATCCTTTCAAGATAAAAATACGCGCGCTTATCTACTCTTGACCACCTTAGTTATTTGCGGATTAACAAGCTCACTAATTACCGCAGGGAAAATTGTACACATAGGTATAAATTTTCCGTTTTCTAATATTGTTTTTTCTATTTTTACCTACCCTATTGTCGATTGTATTTGCGAATTATGGGGAAGACGTGCAGCACAACAAGCAATTTGGCTAGGATTGAGTAGTCAATTTTTACTAACTATTATCATTCAAATTTCCATTGCCAGTCCTTATGCATCATTTTGGCAACATCAACAAGCATATCAAACCATATTATCAACCGGATTAACTATTGTGATCGCCAGTATGCTTGCTTTTAGCATGTCGCAGATTTTAGATATTTTGATTTATCAGCGTATTAAAATATGGTCAAAAGGAAAATTACTTTGGTTGCGTAGCAACATTTCCACCTATTTCGGACAAATAATTGATTCCAGTATTTTCATTTGTATCGTTTTTTATAATTCCAATCAAAAATTAACTATTTTGTTCGGATCAATTTTAGTAAAAATCATTTTATCTTTATGTATGACACCTATTGTCTATTTAATTATTATCACTTTTAATCGTTATCTTGAATTTAATACGCTTGCTTTTAAAGATGAATCAGTACGATTAGGAGAACTCACATGAAAGCGATTCACATTCATCAACAAATTATCTAGTCTAGACAAGAACGATACATTTCAATTTCGCGACAATAACTGTTTAATTAACTAACCATTACGTTTTCATCCGGTATAGTCAACACTTGCGGTATATAAACAGCTGGTTTTGCCATCCAAACAAGGAAATTTTGTTTTGCTTGTTCAGACAAGGTAGTTCCTGCTTTTTTATCCAAGAAATAATCTATCGATAAACCGGCATTATAAGTGGAGGGCAACGTTTGTTTTCCTGCGACATAAATACCAAAGACTTTAAATTCCCAAGCACCATCGAAACAAGGACTAGTGTCCCAAGCAATATCAGCTTGATAACTATTGAATGGTTGACGTACAGCCGCAGCAGCGCCAATTGAAATTTCATGAGGTAATTGTTGTCTTATCTGCGCTGTTCCACCCAAACCAAGCGCATTTACATTCGACTGATATTTCATATTGTAACGGACATTATCGTAATTCAACGCTAAACCTAATTTGCCACCACGCCAAGGATAAATGAATATGCCTGGACTAATGCCTGTTGAATTCGAACCAGCCAGACGCTGAACATCCGTATAAGTTTGTGTTACACCAGTACTATTAACAAATGTCCCGGTTTGTGTATTCAAAGGTGAGTTCGGTGCGCTTGCATAATAAGCATTCAAATCAAATTGCGGGTTCCAACGTGAATAAGGACTTACATCAAATTCATAATCAATCCCTGCTGAACCTTGATCGACAGAGAAATTACCATCTCCATTGAAAAACGAATAATCCATTCGTTGGCCCAAATAGTCAGCCATCAATTTTAAATGATGCACATCAAAAATATTCCAACCTACACTACCGCTTATGCGTAAATTATTAGCAGCAACTTCCCCTGCAAAAGAGTATCCACTTGTATCCGTCAATAAACCAGTTACTCCACCGCGAATTGTTGGGCCAATAAAAGTAAGCGGATGATCGTTATTTGGAATATCAGCATAAGCATTGTGAATGCATAAAGAGAAAGTACACGCAACCAACATCATCCTATGAAGTTTTTTCATAACCATCCCTAATTCGAGCAAATGAAAAATCAATACAACCGCTCAATTAAACGCAAACCAGCAATATAAATAGATTACCAAGGAAAGTAAATGTAAGAACGAGCCATCCAAATCATCAAACACTAGCAACATATTTTTTACAATAATTGCAGACGCCTAAGCAAAATAAACCAATGCATCCGCAAATAATCCATAGCACCCTGCCGCCTAATTGTTGATAGATGAATCCTCCAGCAGCGGGTGCTACCACTCGACTACATGCATATATCATTCGATACATGCCCATCATTTGGCCTTTTTTGTTTAAAGGAACGCTTTGATAGCAAATCAATTGTGCGACAGAAAAAAATAATATCTCACCAACGGTATAAACAATGGTTGCTATAATTGCCAAAATAAAACTGGATGAAAAAATCAGCATAAACATACCGAAGCCTAATAAAAACGCGCCTATTCCAGCAATCAGTATTTTGTTAATATTGCGGAATAAATTCGCTATCGGTGTTTGTATGAAAACAACTAAGAGACAATTTAATGTAAATAAAATACTTAAGCTTTTAAGACCTAATACTTTAAAAGTATCTTGTATGTAGAAAGAGTAAGTGGTGTTTGTTTGGAAAATAATGAGACCTACTAAAAATAAGCAGGTAAACAATACCCAAATAAGTTTTCTTTTATAATTGTCAGACAAAACTTCTTTAGTTTCACTTAATGTTGAAAAACTATTTTCTGTTGAAAATTTATCAATCAAAATTGAATAAACGCCTAATAAAATCAATAAAACAACAGAAAATGAAAAAATAAATTTAAATTTATAATTTAATAAGCCAATAATGATTGCAGAAATACTAAGACCAAGATTGGATGCAGCATTAAGTAAAGTAATTGCTTGAAGTCTTTTATTTTCATCACTCTGACATTGACTCAGTACCCAAAGTGAATTGGATGTAATAAAACTATAAGAAGCGATGCCCATTGAAAACAAATTAATCATTAACAAAAAAGGCAATGTTAAATGAGTTAAAATGAAAAAATTAATAGCTTGCAAAAATAAACTATAAATTGAAATTAAACCGGGCGTAAACTTATCAGATAATTTTCCACCTAAAAAACCACCCATTATCGTGCCCATTCCATAAAACGAAATCAGCATACCAGCAAGCATTACGCTTAAATGCAAATTCTTAACAAAATAAAGTGGAAGAAAATAATAAATACCTATCAAAGTTGACTCTATGCCATTCAATAAAATACCTTGCCAACATAAGAATGATAAACCTACATAACTTGTAAAATAATTTTTAATGAGCTTCGTCAAAAACGATACCATGATGCACCTTATTTTTAGTAACTATTCACGATTTTGTCTTACAAACGTATTTACAGCTGCGTTCGTGACAGTTGCTTTTTTATATTAAAATTAAGTTCAAATAATGTGACGGGACAACAAGCAGATAAGTGATTAACGAGGTAAACGAGACATGATGCGGACGCATTCTAATAGTAATGAATATTAAAGCGCAATCTTTATTTTATACATTCTTGATATTTACCTGTATTGATTTGTCGAATTGCACACCAATAATAAGGGTCCCATTTAGTTGTGATAGGCTGGCTTTCTGTTCCAACGGCATAATAGCATTTGTAATAATTTGCGAGCAAACCTGTTTGCTGCAATAAAGTCATGCCATGTATAATGGAACAATTCTGACAACCAATTTGATAAATCTGATTGAAATCGTACTCAAGGTCCCATTCATGATTAGTCGCTAGCGAATAATAATAAGTGGCATAATCTTCTAACTGTTGTTTTTGATTTGAATATGAAAAAGTTTTAAACCCCGGGTTATTACCAAAAATAGGACTGACAGAAGGTGTTCCACTCACTGGAATTTCACCATTTGGAAAAGTTAAAATTTGAAACCAATCAGAGTGTAAGTGCCCGGCAAAAACGCCAGCAATTTCTGGATAAAACTGTTGTAATTCCGCCTGAAATCGTTGCGAGTATTTTTTCTGCCACATTTCAACCAGCGTAAACAAGCGTAAACGTAACGTTGTATAAACATCAATGCCAATTGGAATATGCATAGCAATCAAAACTTTTTGTTGTTTTGCTTTAGCATGCTGTAATTCACTATGCAGCCAATTTAATTCCTTTTCTGCTGCTTGGTTTACATTAGGTCCCTTTGCTTTATTCGAAAACATGACTGAATTTAAAACAATAAGACGCAAATTAGAAGGCCCAGGAAGTTCAACAGAATAATAAGCTGCTGATTTGAAAGATTGCTGCATCTTATTTCTGTTAACATTATTTTTTATTAATTGAGACCATAAATCTGCTACCTCATGATAAAATTTGCCGTTCGGATCGGAAAAATAATCACCACGATCTCCATCATTATTACCAATGACAGAATATACATCGATAGAGGGAAATGTTTGGTTCAATTGAATAGTTAAAAATTCCAGTGTTTTTTTGACGAATAGTTGATAACCGCTAAAACTTTTATCGCCTGAATACTTTTTATAAAATTCACGATAATCATGTCCCAAAAAATCGCCTAATACGACAACAAATTTTGAATTGTTTTTTTCTACCATTTTTTTGCTGGCAGCAAGTGCTGAAGCTAACAAGGGATAATTAGTATCTTGTCGATATTGAGATGGAAGTTTTTCATTTTCAGAAAAAATGGCAGCCCATTTGTTTGTTGGTGTTTCTCGTAATTGTTGTATCAGCGGACAAGGTTTTGCAGCAACATTGTAACAAGCAATAAATGGATCAAAATGGATATCAGCAATACTAATAAAATGAGTGGAAGCGACATTATCAGCATAGGCAGGAAATAAATAAGCCATTGTAAAAAAGTTAAATACAATGATCATAAATTTATAAAAACGCATACTATTTCCTGGTTTATTAAAAAAGCGATAAAGAAATTTTTCTTTATCGCTGTCTGTATTTATTTATTCTTTAATGATGCCGCAAGCAATTCTTTCACCACCACCGCCTAGTTTTTCAGGTTTGTCAGAATAATTATCGCCGCCCGCATGAATCATTAATGCATGACCATTAATATCAGCCAATTTAAAACGTGGCGCCAATGTAGGCAACGTTGCATTTCCATTATTGTCGACAATTAATACCGGAAGATCACCTAAATGACCAGTATTTTGATAGGGGCCATTATGCGTCTTGCTGCTTGCTGGATCTAAGTGACCACCTGCTGCCATGCCTTTATCTTTGCAATCTGGTTTTTCGTGAATGTGAAATCCATGCATACCAGATGGTAAGTCATGTAAGTTAGGTGTTAATAATACACCACAAAATGAATCATCCAGTTTAATTGAGCCTATACTTTTACCTTGTCCGTTTACATCGACTAAGTACATAGGAACAACAACGCTTGCAAAAACCAATTTATAGCTTAATAAAGTTAATAAAGCTGTCATCCAAATAACTATTTTCCGCATAATTTCTCCTGAAAAATTTCCTTAAACCACATAGCTTATCAACAAAGCGGTAGATGCTAAAACTTTTTAAATATTAACGGAATTAGCCAAGACCCCTCTCTTTTGTTAATCAATAATAGTTAGCGGAAGAAGGACGGGGTGAGGGGATCAACTATGAATGAAATATTAATGCATAGAACGTATGAATTGCATAAAACATCTACTGATGAAGAACGAAGCTCATTTTTAAATTTACAAGGACATAAAGTATTATGGTTCTGGAATGATCGCATATTGCAAAAACTGAAAATGTGGTGACTGCTATTTTCGATACTCTTGAAAGCAGAGATCGACCCTCACCCCGACCCTCTCCCGCTGCAACTATTATTGCTTAACAAAAGATAATGGGCGGGAGAGGGGTATTCTTGGCTAATTCCGTCAACGAATTACCTAACCTACACGGTCTTTTGCAGGAAGGGTGATTATCCCATCAAATGTATT
>DAIEGU010000114.1 GCA_027356065.1 Gammaproteobacteria bacterium | reverse complement strand
CAAGTCAGGCCTGACCCCAACTTAATTTATACAACAGAGCGAGGTGGATGCAATCGCTCAATACAAGTTTTTGGATCCATACCTACTTTTAATAATGCTTGATCAATGACATCCAAATCAGCTCGACTATAATTGTAATCTTCAGCAGACCACTTTAATGCACAGAAGGTGCCGTAAAAACTAAAATAGACATCTAGCGGCTGATTGGATCCCGGATACCAATCATGATTAGTGAAATAATAAGTGGCGCGGTTAAATAATCGAAATGATTTTTCAATGTTCCAATTCGGAGAAGTGGATAACAAGTACATAAGCTTATTTATTAATCCCGCACCATATTCAGACTCGATATAAATATGCTTTTTAAAATCATCATAAGTTGCAATAGAACAACTTTCTCCCGGGTTATGACCAAAACTACAATCGCTTGGTGGATTTTCCATAGAACGTAAAGGATAATATTTATCTTTCGTAAGCCCAGCACCAATACTCCACGTTACTTTTCCTGTTGCATTAAATTCAACTGCTTTAGCAAATGCATCAGAATAAGACACGGCAATAGAAGGTGAATTTCCATAACCCCATGCGTATCCCCAGTGACTTAATGCTGTACCTACACTGATAAAATGACTCACTACATCGAGTGTTGTCCAAGGATATGTTTTATCATCGCCATCACTTAACGAAACATACCGTGGCTCGGCATCGTCAGGAAATCTTCCGCCCTCATTAAAATAGGTATCGCTTGCGTGGACTAATAATATAATTTTATTTGCTTTATTACCTTTATTCCACGTAGGTGATCTAAACCAAGTTTGGTACATACGATTTGCTTCTTGTGCTGCATAAAATGCATCAAATGCAGGATTAAATGCGCCATTAACAAAATCATAATTTGCATTCCAATAAATACCGTTCTTATCAGGTTCTGCGCATGGATATTCAAAAATATCTAAATCACGGTTCCAATCTCTTACTACAATTTCATTGTTTTGCAGGTAACACGTTTTTGAAATAGGATCTCGTTGAATCGATAATGCTGATGCATGACCTTCTTCTTTCAATCCATCGTAATAAACAAATCCCATTTTTTCATTACCACCTATTGCACCGCCTTTTACATCTTCTAAAGGAAATGGAGCTAATGTTAATTTTTTACCGAGATTTATACTGCGTTTAGTTGCAATAGGATTAATCTTTAGATTAGTGCCAGCATCTTTATTAATCCAATGCAATTTGCCTTTATTATCTACTATGGCAATCGTTTTTGAATGATCATTAGCAGCCATTACTGGCAGAGTGCATAATAATGCTAATATACCAACTACATTAAGTTGAAATTTATTTTTCATTGTTCAATTCCTTTTGTTATTTGCATTGCGCAGGATCAATACCCACTTGAGTAAATGCATTGATGACAGCTGCATCATTCATTTTTAATTGTTTAGCTGCGAGCCATGTTCCGCGCGCCGCCTGACAGAAAGAAGATACTTCTGTCCAATAATATCGATTCGAATGTAGCATTAATTGATAAGCTTGCTTTACGTCCCAATTAGGTGTGGTTGCTAACAAATAAAATGCTTTGTTAAAAATGCCGCTACCAAAATGGACTCTTAAGTAATCATTAGGTTTTATTTGGTCTACATGTTCGATAGAACAATTTCCACCTGGCTGCACGGGTTCATTAGTAACATATTTGCAATCTTTACTTGGTTGGTCCATATAGCGTATTGATCTTTCTTCATCAGTCCAAATTTCGCCGACATTCCAATTTACTTTGCCTGTCGCATAAAATTCAGCTGCTTTGCCAGTCATATCGGAAAATGATTCATTAATACTGCCAGGCTGAGAATAATAAGCTAAATTAGATGATTGATAAGTCACGCCATGGCCGATTTCATGTGCAATAATGTCAATCGTGGTAAAGGGATAAAAATCATTTGTATGTAATGCATCACCTATTACGATATAACCATCATTATGAAAAGAAGCATTAGCATCACCATCATGCATGAAAAATATTAGACGTTTTGCTTTACCGAATTTATCTTTCCATGAATGCATGCTGTACCAATTTTCAAACATGTTCCAAGTAACATCCGCTGCATAAAGCGTATCATTGCTAGGTGAGTAACCTCCGCCAGAAAAATCTTCTTGTGCATCCCAATAAATACCATGCGTTCGATCAGGCACTTCGCAACTAAATTGAATATCAGCAAAATCGCTATATCTTTTTAAAGTTGCTTTATCATTACGTAGATAACACGTTCCTGTTGTTTGATCGCGCTGAACGGAAAGCAAAGGTAACTCTTTACCATACGATTTCATACCTGAACGCGGATTTCCACTTGCACCACCTGCTTGCACGGTTTCTAATGTTTTTAAATCATCCCACTGTTGATACGTTTTAAATGTGACAGGATCAATAATATAAGACGGAATGGTTTTCTGTATTTTGAATTGAATTAAATACGCCCAATGCGCAACATTTTTCTCATCTATATAAACAAGAGTGTTAATTTTAGTTTCACCTTGAATTTTTTCTTTTGCATGATTTAGCTTAATCAGATAATTCATGGCTTTTTGTTTTTGTTCTGCATTAAAGATAAATGAGGGTGGATTTTTTAAATCGACACTTAAATTTTCGTAAGTGATACCATTTATCGTTGTAGTCTTTCCATCAATTTTCTCTCCTTTTGGTACATGTATGATATAGTCACTACCTAATACAGGATAACCATTCACAATTTGCTGCATGCGAATATGAGTCATACCTTGCGTATCTACTTCTCGGCTAAGCTCTTTAACGTTTGCTTGTATAGCAATAGCTGCTTGACGAAAAAGATCTATTGGCTTTGCTGCAAATAGGGGTGATGAAATAAAAGAAAATCCAAGCGCAATTAAACTAGCAGATAAAACACGTTGATTAAAACAGTCCGTCATCTTGATATCCTTTATCAAAAATAATTCCGCAATGATGCTATCAATGCGATAAAGATGACGTCAACGCACGTAATGTAAATGTAATTTTTCTGTTAGATTGTTGTTAGATGTATTTATATCGAGGAATTAAAATCAAAAATACTTGATGCTCGTTGTGAAAACCACGTCACGGGGGTTTTGTTGCATAAGTGTAGACAGAGTCATTCTTCACAGGCAAAAACCCCTGCTCAAGATGACGATGACACGTACTATTATTTAGTGATGAGAACAAAAATTACTGCATTTTAATTTTCGCAGCACTCATTTGGCTTTGCTTGTATAACTCATATTCGAGCAATGCGTCGCTATTCTGTACTTGCTCAGCAAATACAGCAGCTTGCTTTTGATCAGCAATTGAACCTTGTTTTACGCCTTTCAATGCAATAATCGCATAACCATTCGGTATTCGTGTTAAACCATAGACAGCTTTATTTTTGGCTGAATCTGGATTTGGCAAACGAAATGCCGTATCTAAAACAGCCGAATCAACTTTTGTTGAATAACGACCGATATAACCTGGTGTATTCCACTTGAGCTTATTTGATGTAGCCAAACTAATAGGATCGGCTCCTGCTTCTAGTTTAGATTTCAATTCAGCAGCAAAATTTGCTAAACGTGTTTCTGATTCTTGGGTCTTTAATGCTGTTTCAATTTTACTCGAAACTTCTTTTAACGACAGCAAGCTAGATTGCACATGCGATTTAACACGCAAGACGATGATGGTGTTCGGATCTAGCTGAATAACATCACTGTTATTTTGCAAATTCAATACATCATTACTAAATGCAACATCACGAACTTTTTTATTCTGCAAAATATCTTTGCCAGCTTTATCTCGCGTAAAGAGTTCAGTGCTCTTAATGGGTAAATTTAATGTCTTAGCAGCAGACTCTAGGGAATCAGGATGCTCATAAGTAATATCAGCTAACTTATCACGTAATTCTGCTGCTTTTTCTTCTGCATGCTGACGAATGTACGTTTCACGTACTTTATCTTTTACAGCTTCGAAAGATTGGATTTGCGGTTCTTTCACATCAACTGCTTTTACAATAACCATTCCCGTACTAGTTTTAATCGGTTCTGAAACTTGTCCTGCTTTTACTAACTCAGCAACAGACTTTTGTAATTCTGTTGGCAATTGATTTAGCGTTATCCAATTTTGCTTGTCTAAATTCTGCGTATAGCCATGAGCAACTTTTGCAAAATCTTGCCCTTTATCTAAGGCTTGCTTTATTTCATTGGCTTTATTTACTGCTTCAGTAGCTTGTTCGGTTGTTGTAACAGCAGCAACAGGAACCTCAATATCTTCCAACTTCCATGCCATAGGTTGAGTATAAGAATTAATATTTTCATCGTAATAAGATTTAAGCTCTGCATCGGATGGATGCATTTGTGCAGACAAATCTTTAACGGACACTTCTAGGTAATCAACGCTAACCTGCTCTGGCGTCATGAACCCTTGTTTATGTTCATTATAAAATGCTTGTATTTTTTCTGATGAAATTGTTATAGGTTGTGATAAATAAAATTGTAAAGGTAAATTGATATATTCAATATTACGTTCTTGATTTACTAAAGCAATCGTATAATTTGTTTCGTCTGGCAAAGCAAATGAAGTCAAGAGAATACCTAATCTTGGCTGATCTATCAGCAAGCTTGCTTTGATTAAATCAAGAAATTCACCTGCCGATAACATAGACGAAGCAAGTAATTCTTGGAAACGGTCACGAGAAAACTGACCGTTCACCTGAAATTCAGGCATGTTTTCTAAATAAGTATCAACTTGATCGTTGGTAACTCGAAAACCTTGCGTATGAGCAGCTTGCTTTAATACTTGAAATTCAATTAATGATTTCAATGCTCTATTTTTCAAACCGGCTTCATCTTTAGCTAGTGCACTCGCGCCATATTGACTTTGTACTTGGCGACGTAAACGTTCATAAGCAACAGTCAATTGCTCGCGTGTCACTTCTTTTCCATTAACTTCCGCAACAATATTATCGCCACTTCCACCAATGAAATAACTATGAATGCCCCACAAAGCAAAGGTAAGAATAATGATGGTAATAATGATGCCTGCTATCCAACCTTGTGTGCGCTCACGAATGGTTTGCAGCATTGTTGTTCTCTATCCTATTTACAGAAAAGGGAATCTTTGTCACCTCAGATATACCCTATGATGATGGTTTAACTTTCGGAGTGGACGGGACTCGAACCCGCGACCCCCGGCGTGACAGGCCGGTATTCTAACCAACTGAACTACCACTCCATTGGAACTCTTTTTATATCATTCTCGAAAAAAATCAATCTATTTCGATCTTTTTCTTGGGTGCTGAGGGGTTCGAACCCCCGACCCTCGCCTTGTAAGGGCGATGCTCTACCAGCTGAGCTAAGCACCCGACATGTTTAACTCTTTACGCTTTCACTTCATCTTTTACAGCTTCTTTTAAAGCTTTTCCAGCTTTAAATCCAACAACTTTAGCTGCATTAATTTTAATCTTTTCACCAGTTGAAGGATTACGTCCTTCACGAGCAGCACGTTGTTTTACTGTAAAGGTTCCAAAATTAACGATTACAACTGGGTCACCTTTCTGTAGTGAATTCATCACGCCATCAAGTAAAGCATCTAATGCACGGGATGCTGACGCTTTTGTTAGTTCAGCTTTCTCAGCGATTAGATCAACTAGTTCTGCTCTATTCATACTTTATTCTCTCTATCCATAATTAGTAATTTTAAACTTCGTTCTCGACCTAGAAACATTCCTTGTTGTTTGTGACCGCGTAACGAAGTGTGATTTATACCAATAGCATCAAACGTCGTCAATAACATTTAGTAAAAAAATTTGTTAATTGGATGTGAAGGCTGATAGGGACCGGTAAAGCGGTAAATGTTTGCTCGGCATTGTTGTATGACAATAGAAAACGATGACAACAAAAAGCCCTTTCTTCATAACAAAGAAAGGGCTTGTGAGGGACTAACCTAATTTTAATGCGTTCTAATATCTGTTTTATCTGATTTTCGGATTTTCACTTTTTTAACATTGCTCGCCATAGTTGATTTAACTTTTTTATTTTTACGGGCAATGAGACCGGGATATCCAATTAATGCAGAGTTAAGGACTTCATCAATCCAGCGAACTGGTTTAATGTTTAGATCTTGATGGATATTTTCTGGAATTTCCTTCAAGTCCTTAACGTTTTCAACAGGGATAATAACGTTCTTTATTCCGCTACGATGCGCTGCCAATAGTTTTTCTTTAACACCACCAATCGGCAATACTTCTCCACGTAACGTAATTTCACCTGTCATCGCATAATCAGCACGCACTGGCAATTGTGTAATAACAGAAACAAGTGCAGTACACATGCTAATACCCGCGCTAGGACCATCCTTAGGTGTTGCACCTTCAGGTACATGAATATGAATGTCGTGTTTATCAAAAAAGTTCTTTGGTAATCCCAATAATCTTGAGCGTGCTCTCACAACAGAGAGTGCGGCTTGAATAGATTCTTGCATTACCTCACCTAGTTGTCCGGTATAAATTGTTTTTCCTTTACCAGGTAAAATAACGGCTTCAATACTAAGCAATTCGCCACCGACTTCAGTCCATGCAAGACCTTTAACTTGTCCAATTTGATCTTGTTGTTCAGCAATATCGTAACGAAAACGTCTGACGCCAAGGTAATGATCGAGGTCTTCCGGCTCAATGCGTGCTTTACTAGCTTTCGTATTGAGTAAAACTTCTTTGACCACCTTACGGCAAATTTTAGAAATTTCACGCTCTAAATTACGTACGCCCGCTTCTCTCGTGTAGTAGCGAATAATATTTTGCACGGTTGATGCCGGTATTTCGATTTCATTTGCTTTCAAACCAGCAGCTTCAACTTGCTTTGGTATCAAATGGCGTAATGCAATATTTACTTTTTCGTCTTCTGTGTAACCTGGAATACGAATAACTTCCATACGATCACGTAATGCAGGTGGAATATCTAATGTGTTAGCAGTAGCAACAAACATGATTTTAGAAAGATCATAATCCACTTCTAAATAATGATCATTGAATGCATGATTTTGCTCAGGATCTAATACTTCTAATAATGCAGAAGCAGGATCACCACGAAAATCCATGGACATTTTGTCAATTTCATCTAACAAAAATAATGGATTGTTCACACCGGTTTTCGTCAGTTTCTGTACAATCTTACCTGGCATCGCACCAATATAGGTACGTCTATGGCCACGGATTTCTGCTTCATCACGAACACCACCCAGCGACATACGTACAAATTTACGTCCAGTTGCATTTGCAATGGATTGACCTAACGATGTTTTACCAACACCTGGAGGCCCAACTAAACATAAAATAGGGCCTTTGAGTTTTTTAACGCGCTTTTGCACAGCAAGATATTCTATAATGCGTTCTTTAACTTCTTTAAGTCCGTAATGTTCTTCTTCAAGAATTTTTTCTGCATCAGCTAAATTAATACGTGCTGGACTACGCTTGTTCCATGGTAATGACAACATGACATCCAAATAATTGCGTGACACAGTTGCTTCAGCGGATTGCATTGGCATCGCTTTTAACTTCGCCAATTCTGCTTCTGCTTTTTCTTTAGCTTCTGCTGGCATACCAGCTTGTTCAATTTTCTTAGCTAATGCTTCAAATTCATTGGGTACATTTTCAATTTCGTTTAGCTCTTTTTGTATCGCTTTAATTTGTTCATTCAAATAATATTCGCGCTGGGTTTTTTCCATTTGACGTTTTACACGTCCGCGAATTTTCTTTTCAACTTGTAATAAATCAATTTCGTTTTCCAATGACGCCATTAGTTTTTCAAGACGTTTTGGCAAACTGATTATTTCTAATAATTTTTGTTTTTCGTCTAATTTAATACTGAGATGCGCAGCAATGGTATCACCTAGTCTGCCACCATCTTCAATCGCCAAAATAGAAGCCATAATTTCAGCAGGAATTTTCCTGTTTAATTTTACGTATTGTTCGAATTGAGATTTCAAGGAACGAATAAAGATTTCAACTTCTCTATCGCCAGTACTTTGATCTTCTATTAACTCAATATCTGCAAGAAAATATTCTTGGTTTTCTATAAAACGCATAACTTTACCGCGTTTTACACCTTCAACTAATACCTTAACAGTACCATCAGGAAGCTTTAATAGTTGTAAAACAGTTGCAAGCGTTCCAACTCGATGGATACCTTGTTCATTAGGTTGATCGTCTGTTGCATTTTTTTGCGTTGCTAACAGAATTTGTTTATCTGCTGCCATCGCAACTTCCAGCGCTTTAATAGAACGCTCACGACCGACGAATAAAGGTACGACCATAAACGGATACACCACAACATCACGTAATGGTAATACTGGTATACTTAATACGTTTTTATCATTTGGAATGGACGCCATCTTTTGACCCCTCCGTTATCGATTGGCTGGAAATCATTTGTTCTATAAATATTACTATTTGGTTGATCGTTAAAAAGCGATATTTAAATTTTGCTCCGAAGATTTCTCTTCGGAGCATTGATGAGTAAGTAGTTTTGGACGGCCACCCTACCCTACTCAGCTACTGATGATTGTTGATCAGGGCTTTCGTAGATAATGATAGGCTTGGTCTCACCATGAATAGCAGCCTCATCAATTATAACTTTCGAAACGTGGCTTAACGAAGGAAGCTCATACATGATATCTAACAGGGCTTTTTCAAGAATAGAACGTAAACCTCTTGCGCCAGTTTTCTTTTCTACGCAACGTTCAGCAATAGTATGTAAAGCTGCATCACGGAATTCTAATGTCACCCCTTCCATTTCAAACAGTTTACGATATTGCTTCACTAATGCATTTTTTGGTTCAGTTAAAATACGAACGAGCGCTTCTTGATCCAACTCTTCAAGCGTTGCAACTACTGGCAAACGACCAATTAATTCAGGTATCAAACCATATTTAATCAAATCTGCTGGTTCTACTTCTTTTAATAAATCACCAATAGTCTTTAAATCTTCTTTACCATGAATTTCAGCTGAGAAACCAATACCTGATTTTTCAGAACGCTCACGTATCACTTTTTCAAGTCCAGCAAAAGCACCACCGCAAACGAATAAAATATTACGGGTATCAACTTGGATAAACTCTTGTTGAGGATGCTTTCTGCCGCCTTGCGGTGGAACAGAAGCAATCGTACCTTCAATCAGTTTAAGTAAAGCTTGTTGTACGCCTTCACCTGAAACATCACGAGTGATTGATGGATTTTCTGATTTACGCGATATTTTGTCGATTTCATCTATATATACAATGCCCATTTGTGCTTTGGAAACATCGTAATCGCATCGTTGTAGAAGTTTTTGGATGATACTTTCCACATCTTCACCCACATAACCCGCTTCTGTTAACGTTGTCGCATCAGCAATAACAAATGGTACGTTTAATAATCGCGCCAACGTTTCAGCGAGCAATGTTTTACCGCTACCCGTTGGACCGATAAGCAAGATATTACTTTTGCTAAGTTCAATATCGTCTTGCTTGGTATGGTTACGTAGACGTTTATAATGATTGTAAACTGCCACAGATAATACTTTTTTCGCTTGCGTTTGACCTATAACGTATTCATCTAACGTTTTACGAATTTCTGTGGGCGCCGGTAATCTCGGCAACAAATCTGACGAAGAAGCTGATTTATCGTCTCGGGCTTCCTCATTTATGATGTCATTGCAAAGCGACACACACTCGTCGCATACGTAAACAGATGGTCCCGCAATCAATTTACGTACTTCATGCTGACTCTTGCCGCAAAATGAGCAGTGAAAAACTTTATCTCTTCCGCTATTGCCGCGCTGGTCATTACTCATAAAGAAAGCCTCTTAGTTATATTCATATAAGATGGGGGTTAATTAATGAAAATCAACGCCCATATACTTATATTATTACTTTTTATTGGTGCGGTAATCGATAATATTATCAACGATGCCGTACTCACGGGCCCTTTCAGCGGTCATGAAGTTATCTCTATCTGTATCTTTGGAAATAATATCTTCCGGCTGGCCTGTGTGTTTGGCTAAAATTTGGTTGAGGCGGGCACGAATCTTCAAAGTTTCCTCAGCATGAATAGCAATATCTGAGGCTTGTCCCTGAACGCCACCTAAAGGTTGATGGATCATTACTCGAGCATTTGGTAGACAATAGCGCTTTCCTTTGGTGCCCCCAGCCAAGAGAAACGCCCCCATACTGGCCGCCTGCCCCATACACATGGTGCTAACATCCGGCTTAATAAATTGCATGGTATCGTATATAGCAAGACCCGCGGTCACCACTCCGCCTGGTGAATTGATATAAATAGATATGTCTTTGTCAGGATTTTCTGATTCTAAAAACAATAACTGGGCCACAATCAAATTAGCCACATAATCATCAATAGGACCACCAAGAAAGATGACTCTGTCCTTGAGAAGCCTTGAGTAAATATCAAACGCGCGCTCTCCACGTGCAGTTTGCTCAACTACCATAGGAACTAGGTTTGACGTAATCAACCCATGAGTCTTTTCAGTCATATGTTTCTTTCCTTAATTCAAATAAGTAATGTCCCCGCGATATACTGCGGGGCTTAGTTCTTAAGATAAAGGCTTATGCCTTTCTCAAGTTGACCACAAGATAGACCAAATTTTACTGCTGAAGATTTCTGAGTTCAGCATAAGTCATTGGTTTTTCAGTTACAGTAGCAGCTTCCATTAATTTTTCCAGTACCTGATCTTCCATAACTTGAGCTTCAAGACCGGCACGACGTTCGTCTGCAGACAACCAAGTAATAACTTCTTGTGGTTGCTCATAAGCTGAAGCAATTTCTAAAATTCGGTTTCTAACGCGTTCTTTATCAATCGTTAATTTTGCTTGCTTAGCATATTCAGCAATCAACATACCTAAGGTGACCCGCTTTTTCGCAACATCATTAAATGTATTCATCTCATCATCTGAATGTTGATGATGATCATGATCTTTATGCTGATAAACTTCATCGTGAATATTTTTAGCTTCTCGCGCAATCAAGGATTGTGGAATTTCGATAGCGTTTTGTTCCAATAGCACACGGAAAACCTGCTCTTTCAACTTCTCTTTTACCAAACGATCACGTTCTTGCTCTAATGACTGCTTAATCTGCTCTTTCAAATCATCAAGTTGACCGTTTTTTACGCCTAAACGCTTAACAAAATCTTCATCGATTTCAGGCTTGTCAGCTTCAAAAATTTGCTTAACATTGACAACGAACTCAATAGGTTTGCCAGCTCTTTCCGCCACTTGAAAATCTGCTGGAAAAGTTAAATTGAGTTTGCGTTCTTCACCTGCTGATGCACCTATCAATCCGGTTTCAAAACCTGGCAACATAATGTTGCTATCTAATTCCAATGGGAAATTCTGAATTTGGTTTTCAATATCAGATTTGCCGTCGAAAATAGCATAATAATCGATAACCAGACGATCACCCTCTTTCGCAGCACGATCAACCAGCTTCCATTTGGTATATTGCTTAAGCAATTGTTCAATTACTTTTTCTACATCTTCTTTTTGTACTTCCACAACCGGCTTTTCAAGCTGATCTAAGCTAAATTGGACATTACCAATTTCCGGCAATACTTCAAAAGAAGCGGTAAATTCCAACGGCTGATTAGCCAATATGGTTTTTGGCTCGATTCGAGGTGTACTAACTGGGTTTAACTTTTGTTCTGTAATGGCTTCATATAAGGATTTTTGTATTACTTCACTTATTGCTTCTTTACGAGCATCATCACCAAACCGTTCCCTAATATAAGACATAGGTGCCTTTCCAGGGCGAAAACCTTTTATGCTTGCGTTTTTTGCAAAACGATCTATTTGCTTCGTATATGCTTCTTCAACTTGGATGGCCGGTACAACAATAGTAAGACGGCGTTCAACATTACTCACTTTCTCAACTGATACTTGCATGATATTGCCCCAGTGAATCAAATAATTTATGGCCTGCCTTAAGCAGACTGCCAATTAAGGCTAAGGAAAGCCCTGGTAAAGGGCGGTATTATAGTAATAAATTCAACCTCAAACCAGAATTTTTGACGATTTTTTCGATGGATTGAGTAGAGTTGTTGGCTCTAAAGAAATTTGTCTGCGAATGGAGAGACTCGAACTCTCACAGGTTACCCTACTGGAACCTAAATCCAGCGCGTCTACCAATTCCGCCACATTCGCGTTTGCATTCCATAACAAGCACAGAATAAGTGCATTGCAAGCTGCAGGAAGAACTGTCTTTTTACTGGAGTTTTTATTGAGAATCAAGTTGATTATGAGTTAACGTAGCTTTGTATTCAGCCCCACATAACTTACGCTTGGCCTGTATTCCATACTGAATAAATCTTTCATTTCTCGATTATTTAAAAATGAATCTTTAAATACTTGCAAATGAAAATCTAACGACTCGCCTTTGCCTAGAGACAGATAGAGCGCCGCGCAAAACCGCTTATAAGGTTCTTTTATATGAGCAATATCATCATCGATAGTTAATCCAGCTGTTTGCAAAGAATTATACAATGCAGTAACTTCAAATTTTTTCTTAACTTCTTTAATTTCTTGAAATTCCTTAAACACGATAGATTTAATATAACTCAACATGTCTATCGATGATGCATGATCGAAAGAATCTAAATTTTTTTGGGTTTGTAAATATTTTAGAATCTTAGCAACGTTCCCAGGCAAAGAATATTCATCATTGCCCACTTTGACCGTACGTGTACTAAAACCTCGAACAAGGCTTATATCATGCTTTGTGAAGGAGGTTTGCAGAGCAACCAGGTTCCAAAAGTTAGTCAAGAAGTTCTCGATACCATCAACAATTTGCCGGCATTCGAGTACAAAACGTATTTTAGATTTTAACAAATCTTCACAAGCATGAATTAATCCTTCACTCATTTTTCTATTATCACAATTCTCAAACATAACCGTCCATTTAGTCATCTCACTTTTTTCAGCAACCGAAGCCATTAAAATGAAAGGACTTGTTTCCATCATTTCTTTATGTAGAAAATCTAAATAGTTTTCACTTTTATTATGCAATAGTCTAAACATTGTTTTGATATTTTGTTCAATTAGATTAATATTATTTGCTGCTTCTGCTTCGACTATAACAAGAAATTTCTCACCTATATTTTTTGTCAATTGATATGAAGCTATATTCATATTTTTAAATTTATTTAATTTAGAATCATTTGCAGAATAATTTATTTTTATCTCTCCATTTTCTTGCAACGCGCAAGGCATCAAAACACGAGACTCAGGATATATTACATGCATTTCATTATTAGCTATTAAAATCAAAGAAAATTCTGGATTTTTATTTATACCAAAAATTTCATGAATTTTTTTTTGTAATTCATCGATAGAAGTTTTTATTACATACATTTGTTCTTTTTTATTTAATAATTGAAAAAATGGCAGACTAGCTTCAGCAAGTATTTCTTTCGATGCTGCATCCTTAAATACAACAACTTGTCCTTCGTGAGGTTTTAAATCACCATTTTTCTTTGCATCTTTTACAACTATTACTGGATGACGTTGAGCAACCATTATATTAACACCTCGTATCTTTCCTTGTTTAGCAGGAATAAAAAATGAGTATTTTTAAGCCGGGACACACTACAATTAAGTTCATCAAATAGCAAGACGTCGTCGCTCATTAGCAACAACATCACGTAGATTTTTTTGTAATTTATTATTCGAAAAAAGACTCGAGCCCATTGCATCAAGTTTTTTGATTATGCCTTCTTGCAAAACCAAATCACTAGAGGCGACATTCAACATAGCAAGCATTTCCTCGATATCATTGCGATATTTTTCATTAGATGATTTTTCATGTCCTTTAACCTCCTGAGGTATTAATTTATTTTCTATATATTCTTTCATCACTTTTCTTATTTCATTTCTAAATTGAATCGAAGGAGTGCTTCCAGGCATAGGCTTCAATTTTATAAACAATTGATTATACGTATTTAGTAATTTATATTTTTCTTGTTCGCTTATTTGCTTTTCAAATTGAGTGATAATTTTTTTTAAATCAGGAAATTTTCTATTGCATTTTTGATTCAAAACTTCTAAGTCATCAAAGGTAATTTCACACATTTTTATTTTATATGAAATCACATCTATTGATTCATACAAATCTTCCACTACTAAATTAATTTTCCCCATTTTAATATCACGATGCGACAATCCCAATAATTGGCTATAAAATTTTAATTGATCAAGCATTTGAACTGCCAAATTAGCATTATTTATAAAACTAGTTATAATTTGCTGAGCTTTGATTTGAATATCATCTGCAACAAATTTTCCGGATTTTGCAATTTCTTTAAATGCACGTACATTGATGATATCTACAAACTCCATCACTACAATTTTTTCGACATCCGCTTGATTAGCTACTTGAGATGCCTTAATTAATTTTAGATTTTCAACTGCATTATCAATTATTTTTTGCAGTGCAACTAATGGATTTTCAATCATCCGTAATTTAACATCACGTAGCTTATAATTTGCATCACGGGCAATTAAATTAGCTTCACGAATAACCATAATAAATTCATTTTCAGATTTTAATTTATATTCCAGATATAAACTTTCAAATTTATCTAATACCTTTAATGGATGTGATCTTTCATTGGGCTCAAAAATTATCAACCCATTTATTGCAGCTTCAATCATCGCTAATAAATCATCTACTCCTGAAATTCCTTGTCCTATATCAGTAAATTTTCTAGATTGCTTTGCCTGCGCATATTGTTTTAAAACATCAAGTGACATTTCAATTTCACCACCATGCCAAAGATGAAACAAAATAATCCCTAAAGAATAAAAATCCGCCCTACAATCCTGTATTGTATTTTGATTAAAAACTTCAGGAGCAGAATAAATCGGTGTACCAACATATGAATCATCTAGTTCAGTAAAAATTCTAGATAATCCCGAGTCGAAATACTTGACACATTCACCTGTTTCTTCAACCATGATATTAGGTGCCTTAACATCACGATGTACAATGCCGCGATCATAATATTGGTCAACATAGTCTCGAAGTAACGCAATAGAAAGTTTAAAGCGCTCACGCGTTGAAATATATGCAGTGTCATTATAATCATTCACAATGACATCTAATAAGGTTTGTTTTTTTAATTTAAATAAAACCAAATAACTTTCTACTATTTTACCATTCTCATTTTTTATATAAGTAGCTCGCTTTGACCCCAAATACGGTAGCAAATGATTTATACGTTCTTCATTGATTGCTATTGACGGATCATTTTTTAATGATCCATCATCATTTTCTTGAGTATGATCTTGGGCTTTTATTACATATTCATGATTTGTACTTATTCTCATTAAACCATTTCGTAAATGAGAAAGCGTTGCTAATACATCATATACGTTGCCATACATACCAAACCCAATCTGATCGCCAACAATATCGTAGCGAGCATATTTTTTCTTTGTCGTGACAATTTGCCTGGATCGATAAACCATTTTACGTGGAAAGGTAATTGTAATTTCGCGTCGTTCTCCTGCTTTATTTGTCAAAAAACCAGTGTGAACTGATCCTTTATCCCATACTTTCACTTTTTTAGATCGCTGACGTTTCAAAAATTTGTTTAGCACTTTGTTTGATAACTCTGGATTTAATTCAACACCATTATTTGTGTAAGTAACAATAGGTAAGCCAACATCCTTTCTAAACATAGATTATATCCCTGATGAAAATTTGAATTAGACAATAAGATTGAGTGTACTTTTATTTAAAGAAAATTTTACAAAACGTGCGGGTAAGTGTAACGCGGTCATTATTAATTGCATTTTAAATTTAACATTCTCCGTGTTATTTTTTTAAAAACTAAACAGGGCCCAAAGGCCCTGTTTTCAATCCATTTTAATAAGAAGATTAACTTGCTGCTCTGTAATGAGCATCGATAAATTTATTGAATTCTTGTGCTAATGCTTTATGAACTACTGCTGTTGGATGTACATGGTCCCAAAACACATAATTGTCTGGGTTTGAGCATGCAGGAACATCGTTTGCAGCTTCTTTACCGACTTTATATGCTTCACTTAATGCTGGTGAATGCGCTACAAAATTTGCAAAGCCTTGAATATCATTCATTTGACTATTCTTTTCAGCTTTCAACGATTGTTTATGCTCGTTAAGATAAGTGAGATAATCTTGAGCAACTTGATTTGCATCAACTTTTGCATCAACAGGAGTCATGTTTTGCAAACCTGAACTTGAATAACCACCATTCCAGCACGCATCTTTTGTATTAGTGATGTTGATTTGGAATTGTCGATTAAACGTGTCAGGAGAAGATAATAAATTATTAAATACTGCATTAACATCATACAATTGAATGTTTGCAGATTTATTACTATTACGTAATTCTTCCACTGCAGCTGCGAGCCTTTGATTATGAGCAATGCTCAGTGCTTTTAGATTACCCGCAGTACTTGCATCACTTTGCAAAGCGTAAGGTATTTTTGAAAAATCAGGTAAATTAACCAGAATAAAATCTTGACCGCCAGCACCAATCAACTTTTGGACAGTATCTTTAATTTCATTGACCACTTGGCTTGTTAAAGTCGCAACATCTGCATCATTTGGATTTTGGCCTTTAGCAGCCGAACCATTTAGATAGTCATTTGAACCAATCCAAATAACAAATAATGTAGTGGATTTATCTCTAAAAACTGTAAGCGTACGATAAGTCCAATAGGAATCCTCTAAAGTATAAGGAGAGAAATGATCAAAAGGATTTTCCTGAACAGCTGTTTCACCACCATAAGCATAGTTGTCGCCAGCTACCTGCGCTTTTACTTTGTAATAAGCAGCAGTGAATTCAGCCCAAGTTGGACCATTTGAAAATCTGCCCTTATAGTATGGAGGAGATTTTGGCATAAAATGACCATCTTTGCTGTAAAGGTTACCATTATCAGTAAGACTATCGCCGAAGAAAACTACTTTCTTGAATGGTGTACCAGCACCAGCAAAAGACACTAGCGGAGATAATACAATGGTCAAAACCAATAAAAAACCACAGACAACCTGTTTGTTGAACTCTCTCATAATTCCTCGCTTATTTTTATCACTGCAAGAGTAAATAACCGATCATAAAGCTTGATACTTAAACTACCCTTAAGGCTTCCTTTTTATTATTTGCCTATACTTACAATCTCCAAACATATAACTTACTGATTAATTTTAAAAGTTAAAAGTGTTTTTTATCAAAATAGGGTATTTATTTTGCCTACATTAAGCTGCAACGGTTCGTTACTTCTTCCACACGATTACTTAGCGTATTTGCCGCTCTTAATTTTTGCACAACAAAATGGCGTAAAACGTTAAGATCAGCGCTATCTATATTTGCCGAAAAAGGCGACACGCGAACCTTGTAATCCCGTAAAAATTCCACAAAAAGAGTTTCTTTTTGATTATAAAAAGCACCTTTTAAAGATGAAAATGATACTTCTTCTTTTTGGATTAATTGATTCAACATTCTCCAAAACGGTAAATCTGAATTTAAGGAAGATTGGGGTGAATCGCTAATAAGCGCCGTTTCACAAGCATTCATTTCAAGTATTTGATGTATCTTTAAATTATTCCCCTCAATACCACTATAATAATCGGGGATAAGAGTATTTAAACAATGCTGGTTCAATAATTGCTTAATCTCTTCAATCTCACTCGCTTGTAATGATATGGACAAACTATTAAAAACAATATTTAACAAAAATGAAAAATGCTCTTTAGTGAGACAACTGTCCTCCATTAAAGAACGTAGAATTTTTTGTGTTAAAAAATGAATGAATTTTTTCTGAGAAGTATCGGCGCTAAGAGAAAAATTTATTGCCATGTCATTCACATCAATTGCAGCTTGATTTAATAATTCACTTAATGATGAACCATTTTTATTCTTAGGATATTTATAAGAAGAAACTAATTCTGACATTTTTTCAAAGATTGGAATAAAATTTAATAAAATTCTTCTGTTACTCTCTAATGTACTGGCCCAATATAAATGTAGTAAATCATGCAGAAAAGTAGCAAAGTGGCCGCACTGTAACCCATCAGCACCTTCCATATTATTCTTAACATGGCGAGAAAATAATGCCGTCGGGTGTTGATTATTTTTATGCAACTCTTTTAGTGTCCCTAGACCTACCCGACCAAACGCCCATTTCATCTGCATCGGATTTTCAAATACAGTGGCTAACAAATGCTGAATCACTGTCATAGAAGGAAGAACGTAATAATCCTTTTTTTCATTGCCCAATACAATCATTGAATCACGCGCGACAACTGCCATCATTCTGTTATAGCCGCCCTTTAAACTTCTTTGATGATGGACCTTAATCAAATACTGTTCTGATTGTGGAATAGTTTTTACAAACTCAATAAGTGCATCTTTGGAAAGACTTGTTAATCTCGCATCGTACGTACGTGATTTTAAAAAATCATGTAATAACTGATAATATTCCTTTCCATTAGCTGTCAATCCTTCATCATTACACATGGGAACAAATTCAACTTCTAAATTTGGTGTATAAGGAGATGGAGTTAAAGCCATCGTATAAGCGTATAGTGTCATGCCTGGTAAAAATTCTAACTGATTAGTTTTTATTAAATATAACAAATAACAATCAATAAATTCGTCTTTAAATAATTCATTAGTGAAATCTAGATTTTCAATAGCTGCTAATATGTCATTTACTTTTTTTGTTTATCGGCATCTTGGGCAATGGAGTCTACAAATTCGGGAATAGTTTTATTTTGACTAATATATTTGAGCAGACTTTGGTAATTTTGAGCACCTGCTGAAACCCCATCAGCTGTTTCTTGTAATTGAATTTGTAAAATTTCTAGAATTGCTTGGGTGCTATTAATCCGACCTTCCATAAAAGTCTCTTGTCATCTCGTTTGTGAATTTGGATTATGATAATAATTTTTTTATCTTAAAACTATATTAAGTAACTCAACAATATAGAGCTCAAATTACAGCCATTATTCAGAACACTTTGATAAAATAGTGGTAAATTCACATTTGATGAAAGAAGAAAAAGCGGAAGATTATGATTTATCAGCTACCAATTTCATAGAATTTTCTTGCGTTTGTAGTTTTTGTTTAGCAATAAATTTTTGTAACTCAGCTAATGGGTCCATTGTAAACAAGGTTTGCCAGCCTAATACATTTAATGGTCCGTTTTTATGAATTCTTTTATTTCTTTCTAATACAGCAATTTCATCTACATTGATTAATGATTTGATTGGCCCATCTGATGCCGTTAAAGTCCAGCAAACACGCTCTTTACGAAAACTTTCGTAATAAAGAAATGCTTGATCAAGTGGAAACTCATTCATTAATTCAGATAAAACAATAGCATCTTCAAAACTACTTGCTGCGCCTTGTTGTAGCATGGGTGAACAAGCATGAGAAGCATCTCCTATCAAAGCAATTTTTTCAATCGCAAACTCAGGTTGAGTAAATGAACGCAATCGTCCCGGTACAATAACATCATGTTCGGGTAATAGCGTCAGCATTTCTTTTACTATATCGCCATAATGCGCAAAAGATTTTCTCAACATATCGCTAGCATTAACGTGAGAATATACATCATCCGGATCAAACATATGAGCATAACAATAAACTTCATTTGGGCTGATAGGATAAACCATGAAAATATCACGAGGACCTAATAAATAAGTGGGTTGTAATTTGCTAGTGTCATATTGACATGTCCAACGCCAAATAGTTACGCCTAAATCCATTAACTGATTATTTGGAAAAATCAAACGACGGGTACGCGAGTTAACGCCATCTGCACCAATGATCGCACTAAATTCTTCACGCTTGGATGAATAATTAAATTTAATGCTCGCGCCATGTTCAGTAAAATGAATTTGCTCTACCGTTGTATCAAACTGAATATCTTTAATATCTTGCAAAAGAATTTCATGCAATTTATGTCTATGTAATGCAGCAAACCAATCATGATTAAGTAGTGGCTGATCTAATGAAGCTTGACTTAAAATTTTTCCAGTTTCATCCGTATAAATAATTTGATTTACACGATGTGCATTTGCTTCGATTTGCTCACCCAACCCCATATATCGTAATGCCTTAATAGCATTTGCCGGCAACGCAATACCAGCACCATCCGTTGTGATGCCGCTTCTTTTTTCAATAATACGATAAGGAATATTTAATTTTTGAAATTGTCTTGCGATACTCAATCCTGCAATACCAGCACCCACAATTAAAACTTCTTGAGAATGAGATTCATGGTTCTTAAACAAGACTGGCCTCCTTATACCCGAAGCGTTTTATTTTCGGAGAAGTATATAAAATATAATTTATAGGAGCTAGCAAAAACTCGGAGCAAAAAGAAGTTAGCGCTTTGTAGCATTTTTATTTTTCCCAAACCAAATTAACAAAACCATAGTGGCAGTTAGAAAGAATAAATAAATTGGAAAAATCGCAGCGAAATTCCAATTAGTGATTGCAAATAATTCTAAAATACTTGCGATGAAAAAAACACTCCATGCAGTAAAATCTTCCGAATCAGGCTGGTGATAAGTTTTAACAATGGTGGGTAATGCTCCTGCTGCATCAATTAATACATTTATTAGTAATGTAGAGGTGGCATTTTTTGAAAGCAACCATGGAATGATGCTGGCTCCAGCAATAATAAGACAAAGAACATCTAACCAACTCCAGGACGAATATCCATAACGAATAGAAAAAATAGCGATAATAAGGGGCCCTAAAAAATATCCGAATGGCAGCCAAATTGCATTTTCATCGCCTTCTGCCAAATAAGACACAGCCAGCAAACCGCCTACCACTGTCCAAATCAACCATGTTGCTTTACTAGGTTTAGTTTTGCCTTTTAGGATACCAATTATATAAGGAATATATCCGCCAATGGCTAAAATACCAGCAGTAATACCAATTATCTGATGTATATCTTGCATACAACATTCCTTGGTTATGCGTGCGCGGTTGTGAGATCAAATATTAATAGTAACAATTTTTCCCACAGTAATGTTGTATTAATCAACTTTCAATAACTTACATTCGAAATGCTTCATGTATAATTGTAAAAATATCCACTATATTTGCCATTGCGCCCATTCCAACATCATTACATGCAAGTTTTTTTTCTATTGGTTCAATGATTGTTGCACCCCAGGTTTTTAGCAATTCAATTTGTTGAGAAGTTGGCTGGTTGTTCCACATCATCGTATTCATTGCTGGACACAATAACATTGGCTTTTCCCAATCCCATGCTCTTATTACGCTGGTCAACAGATTATCACAAATACCTTGTGACACTTTAGCAAGTGTATTTGCATCCAAAGGTGCAACCAATAAACAATCTGCCCAACGACGTAATTCAATATGCAGAATAGGCTCACCCAATTGATATTTTCCTTCCAAGACAGGCCACTCATCACGATCACGATAAATAGGAATATTGAGTCGTTGGAAATGCTCTAAATCAGATTGAATAAAATATTCTGCTTGCGCAGTGGCAATAACACGCACATTAGCTATTTGATTTAAATTTCCTGCTAACTCTCTCGTTTTTATCGCTGCAACACTGCCTGTTATGCCCAAAATAATGTTCTTCATTCATTCACCTTATTTAAAATCAATCTGATTATCGTTGAAGCTAAATTTTCGGTATATTTTTGTGATGCTCCATTTCTATCAATTACAATCACTTCATGCGCCCCTCTTTTAAGAGAAGATAAATTATTAGCAACCACTAAATCCAAATTATGTTTAGCCATGTTATCTTTAGCAGCAGCAATTAATTTTTCATCGTCATCATCTACTAATAACTTAAAACCCACAACAAACGAACGCGCTGACCACTCTTTGATATAGTGAATAAGCTTTGGAGCGGTTTTTAAATAAATAGTCAAATCTTCATTCGAACGAATCTTTTTCTGAGAATAATTGCTTACTAGATAATCACTCACAGCAGCGTTTAATATCACCACATCAGGTTGCATTTGTTTCACAATAGAATTGAGTAGTTCAGCATATTCAGCAAAATTTTTATAACGATATTCAATATAATGATGACGATATTTTTCAGCCAATGAGTGAATTTGCTTTAATTTACTAAGTGCAATATCAAAATTATTGTTTTCATAAAAATCAATGTTACAAGAAAAAGGTGATCGTCCATTAGAAGACGTAAGATAAGTAACAGCCTTACCTTCCATTAATGCACTTTCAGCTAATTGAGCACCAAATCTGCCAGTACTGCTATTTGTTATATTTCTAACAGGATCAATGGGAATAGTTGTACCACCGCTCGTAATCAACATACGCATATTCTAATCGATCCTTAGTAATTGCTTAGCATTGTTGTAATAAACATGTTCTTTATCTTGATCAGAATAATGACTCATTGCTAATTCAATTAATTTGATTGAATCTAAGTGTGTTTGCACAGGAAAATCTGTACCAAACAATAATCGCTTAGGACCACAAGCACCAAGATAACGCTTAAGGCCTTCAACACATTGCGGCATAGTGTGAGGAGTTTTATAGGAATCCAACATACCACTCATATCTGAAAAAATATTTTGAAATTGTGATGCAACATCAATTAACTCCTGCACAAATGGCCATGCCAAATGACTAATGATGATAGGAACATGTGGAAATTGATGAGCAATATTCGCGATTTGTTTTGGAGAAAATGCTAGTTTCACATCATCTTCATGGCATTGTAAAAAACCACCATGAAACATTAACGGTAATTTATAAGATTCAGCCATTTTTACTAATTGCTTAAACTTATCAGAAGAATAGTCTATATTTTGATAGCCTGAATAAATTTTAATACCATGCAAATGACCTTCATCAGCAAGCTCTGATAGTTCTCGTAATCCCGTGGAAAAATAATTCTGAAAATCTAAACTACCAAATAATTTAAATGATGGATTTCCATTTAACCAATGAAGCAAGCGATAATTATTTACCCCTCGCCCTTCTTTTGGAAAATAAGTGGCGAGCACAACAGTGATGTCAATATCGTAATTTTTCATTTCCTGTTCAATCGCATCCAATGTTGCAGATTGAGGAACAACAGATTCCAAATGACTTCGCGTAGTATGGCAATGAATATCAATTTTTTTCATCATTCATCACTTATCGTCGAGTACATATCCAATATACGGCATTCTCGCTCCAACGCGTTTCTATATTGAAATAAGGATTAAAAATTTCAAAAATGCGCTCTTCACGATGCCATTTGGAAATTGAAAAATCATAACCAACGCCCAAACCTATTTGTAAACGAAATATACGTCTACGCAGATAACCCGCTAACTCAATAAAACGTCGGCCTTTAAATTGGTAAGATTTAAAATGAAAACGCGGACGAATAAATGAATTAAAAATAAAAAATCCTCCAGGTTGAATTAAATTAGCAATTGATTGCGCTAATTCTTCCCCAGACTTACCTTCAACATGTAAATACGCAAATGCTTGCCTACATATGGCAACATCAAACATCTCACCCTCATTATTGATTTGCTTTAATGTACTTAGCGCTGAACCGGCCAACTGTCTTATTTTTTTATCTTGGCAGCGTGGTTTTAAATCGATTAATGTAACCTGCGATGGATCACCGCCTAAAGCTAATGCAGCGAGCGATATGGCACCTGTTCCACCACATAAATCAAGTAAACGCTGCCCAGGCTGGTATCCAGCCATTTCAAGTAACTTGGCAGGATTTTGCAAATAACGGCTATACAAATCATTGTAATGTTCTGTTGTACAGGCAAATCGCTTGGTTTTATTTGAGATAGATACTCTTTGCATAAAATTTCCTTTTAAAAATACTGTTCCACATTTCCATAATCAAATTTTTGTTTTACTTAGTTTTTTATTAAATACTGATAATTGTTGCTCTAATTTTTTAGCAATAATTTTAATTGATATTTGCCAGCTCTCTTTAGTAATTTGAAGTGCTTTATTTTTATTTCTAGCTAATACAGCAGACACTAAGCGTTGATTTTCATCAATGACATCAAATAACATTTTTTTATTTTTATAGTTTTGATTCAAGCAAATTGATCGATAGCGGTCGGCTTGGTCGTACAATATATCGCGTAATTTCAGCAACCATGGAGATTGGCATGCTTTAACCAAATTAAATAAAAAATCTTTTTGTAATTCATCCCATTTTGCTGGATATAAATTGCGATCTGTTTTTCGATTTAAATATTTTTCATATTTATGCCAACTTGCCAAAATATCTGCTTCCCATTGATCATCTCCATGCTCTATAGCAAGTTCTAACGCCAATGTTTCTATATAAACTCTGATATTGTATAAGTCATACAATTCATTTAATGACAAAGGGGCCACTGCAAAGCCGCATTGTTCTTCAATCCGTACCAATCCATGACTTACTAAACGCGATAAAGCTTCGCGTAACGGGCTATAACCTACTCCATACTGTTCTTTTAAATTTTCCATTTGTAATTTCACACCCGGCGGAAAATGTCCTTGCAAAATATCTTGACGAATCTGTTCGAACACTTTTGTGGTTTTTGTTAATTTCCTTTTAGTCATAATTGATCCGCTATTTTAAAATTTTCGATAATATAAATATTTTCGAAAATTTACACAAGATAAAAATAGTGATGTGATTGTTAGTGGTTAATAAGGTTTGATGATGACTTCTGTTCCTTCTTCGACAAAATTAAAGCGCAGCCACTTTGCATCTTCCACATGTAAACGTACGCAACCATGGCTAATGTTACCGCGCACAACGTGACTACTTGGCGAACCATGTAATGCTTGGCCTCCATTAAAATACATACAATAAGGCATGGGTGCACCGCCGCGGCCTAAAGGAAATTTTCGCGACACACAACTTCTGTCACCTAAAGAATAAACACGAAAAGTCCCAACTTTGGTGTGACATCTTCTATGAAGATCACGACACCAATCAGATCCTGCGGTAGCAATACCTGCATGTAATAGTTCACCATTTGAATCATATGCGCCCCATTCATGAATATTTGGATCAACAATCACTATTTTTTCGCCTGGTGGGTCAATTTGTAATGCAAGCTTTGGAGAAAAAGGTTTATCTGATTCAGTCAATCTATGACTATTATATTTATGTTGCGCTAAAGAAGTTGATGACATGAATAAAAAAAACAATAAAAGAAAAATTGTAATAGCTGCACTCATTCGCATACAAATTACCCCTCGGTATTTTTTTATTTATATTTTTTAGCGTAAATGTATCGATATACTCATTCTTGTATAGATTAAATAATTTGTTGATGGAGTTGTCATCCTGAGCAGGCGTTTTTTACCTGTGAAGGATCTTTTTCATTAGCATTAGATC
>DAIEGU010000104.1 GCA_027356065.1 Gammaproteobacteria bacterium | reverse complement strand
GTGGCATCAGCTGTTGGAACAACGTTACCTGGTGTTGATTCTTGGGCGGCAGCAGGACAGACTGCATTGACTATTGGTACAGCAGCAGTAGCAACGCAATTAGTCGAAATGGCTGCCGGCATACGCGATAAATTTGATGCACGTGCAGTTGAATTGCAAGTATCAGAAGCATTATTAGGTTCTCAAATTAGCAGAGGCATACACGCTGAATTAGGCGAAACTACACAATCTATCATTGTTGATAATGTTGCAAACAGCACAGCATCATCTTTACTAGGCCATGGCGTCACCGGTGCACCGATTGAAATACAATCGATTGCAGCGAATGCGGTGGGTTCCACGGTAGCAGGACAAATTAAGAATGATATGTATCTGAAACAGCAGGCGGAAAAAACTAAGACTTCAGTTCCAAATAAACCTTCGTCATCACAAAAAGCGTTAGCGCCTCAGGCATCATCGAGTCATGATATTGCTGAGGCGGAGATGGTTGCTAATTACCAATTGCCCGATGCAAAGCTTCCGCTTAATAACAAAAAATATGGTGAAGCAAGTTATGAATTAAGTGAGATGAATAGAGACCGATTGCAAAGATGGAATTCTGAACAAAGATATACAAAGCAGACAGCTAACAATTTTTTCTCTAATAACAAAACTCCTCCAAAGTCTAATAAAAATTTTATGAATTATGTAGATGCATTTAATGAAGGTGTAGCATCAACAACAATCGCAATGACAAATGTAGCCTTACATCCAATAAGAACAATTGCAAATTTGGGAACAACTGTATGGGATGGGTATAATGCAATAGGCGATTTAGCATTTGGCATTTCAACAAATGGATCGCGTATTAGAAATGCAGAGCGAGGCGCCAAAATAAATCAAACTATAGACAATTTTGTATCTGGAGATGGTCTGGTAAGAACAAAAATGCTGACAGGAGTGGGAGCAGGTTTTATTTTCACTGGGGCTGCTGGGATGGCTGTCGGTGCTACTGGTATGTCAGCACTAGAAGCATCAGGGTTTGCTGTTAAGACACCGTATGGATATGCTGTACAATCTTTTTCATATGAAGCTCTGGCAGCAAGATATGCTATTAAAGATGGAGCTAGCGTATATAGAATGGGAGACTTCAACTTTAATGCAGGCCCAGAAGGTCAGTATTGGGCCACAAAAAATCCAACGTTAATGGAACCAAGCGCATATGCAAATAATTACGGATTACCTGCTTCAAACTCTGGATCAGGTTTTGTAATGTCTGGAAAGCTACAAAATAATAGTATGTTTATTACGCGCAAAGCACCAGGTATAGGGTTGAACGCAGGAGGAGAGATCGAGGTTGTTACCAATCCAAATGGAGTAAAATTAAATTATTGGAACATGCCATAAGAAGAATGCAATATGATTAAAAATTTAAATGATTTATATGAAAAAATATTTGAGTTAATTAAAAGATTAATTGAGATCAACCAATATGAGCTTGCGAGGCAATTGTTTGAGTCCTTGTTTGTTAGTCAAAGTCAATCGGAGGTTTTTGGTGAATGTAGAAATCGTATCAGAGAATTAAAAAAAGCTGGAATCAGTAAGCAAATTCCAGGTAGCCTCAATTTAAATGAGCTAGAACGTTTTTTAAATAAATATCTATAGAATTTGTTTCTCTGGAATATTCAATATGGCTAAATTAATTAGTACTGACACACTGCATAATGGTTTTGTAGAACGAAAGCATTGGTTTATAAATCATAAATTTGATTTATTAGTAGAGGGCGGAAATTATTGGACTGACTTCTATATTTTAAATAAAAAAAACAATAAACAAACGTTTGTTGAGCTAATACAAGAAATTTCGCGTAAGCTTGATTTATACAATGATAATGAAGTGAGACTTTTGCCAAAAAAAGACAAATGTGGAATAAGTATATTAAATTATCGAGCAGATGAAATGTTTAAGCAAATTGAAAATTATCTTGTCGATAACTTTAAATCTGATTGAGTGTATTCAAAGCTTTGTAGTTTTAAGAACAGAACCGGGGTCAAATACACACATTACCCACCAATGTTGTAATCCCTAGATGAAATATTACGATTGTTTGGAAACATTTCAATAAATGGAGTTAGTAATGCAATCAATAGAACAAAAAGAAAATTTAATTATGATAAACAACACAAAAAATTGTTTGATATTTTAGATCAAGCTATAG
>DAIEGU010000100.1 GCA_027356065.1 Gammaproteobacteria bacterium | reverse complement strand
AAATTGAATTTAAAAAATTGATGCCTTGCTTTGAAATAGCCGAGCTGCAAAATAAAATACACGCGTGTTCTGACGTTTGAATAATTGTTTAGGACATCGTGCTCGTGTTCGTTAATTGCAAAATACAATATTCTTTCATGATCATTAAAATCTGGTCGCGCATACAAATCATTAATTTCAGTTTCTGATAATAAAGCGATACGCTTAATATTTGTCATGGCGCATTCAGCAATTTGTTTTTAGTTATTATTTCTAAGGTATCGATATAACGTTGGTTTAGTGATGTTAAACAATTTACAGATTTCATTAATGGACAAATCTCCTTTTTTATAATGGTCTTTCATTTTTTTAATTTGTCGATTGTTTAACAGCGTTGGTCTGCCGCCCAATCGGCCACGTACTCGTGCTGCTTTAAGACCAGCGTGTGTTCGCTCTCTAATCAACTCTCTTTCAAATTCTGCCAATGCTCCGAAGATATGGAAAATGAGTTGACCACCGCTTGTAGTAGTGTCGATATTTTCTTGTAATGATTTAAAGCCGATGCCTTTTTCACTTAATTCTTTAACTGTTTGGATAAGGTGAGCCAGTGATCGACCTAATCTATCTAGCTTCCAGACCACTAACGTGTCACCTTTCCGTAGGTGTGACAATGCGGAGTGCAGGCCAGGTCTTGCTGCTTTAACGCCGCTAGCGATATCACTATAGATTTCACCACAACCAGCGCTTTTCAAGGCATCTTCTTGCATGCGCAAATATTGGTCGGGTGTCGAAACACGGGCATATCCGATAAGCATTTTTTTAATTCCATTAGCTAAAATCGGCGCTGATGGTATCGTATCTCGTTCAGTACAAGCAAGATATTTAACTTTGAAATTTTAACCACTTCAATTACCATGTGCAGGGAAAAATTGAGGGGCTATTTGCATCTGTAGATCCAGTAACAAAAACCCTCGTTTTCGTTACTGGGTAACTATTATTCCAAATTGAAATTTAAGTAAGTACTTTGATGAAGGATATGAATGAATGACAAGATGTCAAACTTATGGGAAGCAACAATACAAAATCATATGCATAAGTGCTTTCTTCATTTCGATGCCACTGATTTTTTCAATACCGTCCTACGCATTTTCTTTTGTTTTGAAAGGTGAAAATATAACATGGCACCCAATTGTCAGTATCGGAGCGGGTGCTTCAATTTCCTCTAAAGCGGGAGAATCTAACACTTTTCCGATTCAAAATCCCGATACGGATGAATTCTATGATTATTCAATTTATAAAGTGACACAATCATCCAGTTTGTTAGATGGATTTTTGGGAGCTGAATGCAATTTTTCTCCAAAGTGGGGGCTACAGATAGGGGTTGATTATAATCAGGAAGCCCCATTTACTGTTCAGGGAACTCTGACACAAGGAGCAGATGTTCAGTCCGAAGATATCTACCATTATAATTATCGTATCACTACCAAACAGCTATTGTTGGAAGGAAAATTACTTTATACAATACGCGAAAAATATCATCCGTATTTATTAGTAGGCGTTGGGGCTGCATTTAACCGCGCTTATAATTACGACACAAATGTTCCTCCCTTTATTACTTTCACCCGTATGTATCAAAATAATTCAACTTCATCATTTAGCTATGCGATTGGTGTTGGTATTGATGTTGACGTCACTTCGCATATGCGTGTTGGCGCTGGCTATCGTTTTGCTGATTTAGGAAAAGTTAAATTAGGCAGTGCGGTCATCGATACCACCCCTGTCAGTGGCACACTTACACAAAATAATCTGTATACCAACGAAGTGTTAGCTCAAATAACATTTATTGTTTAGGGAGAAAATAATGCAAAGACAATGGATTAAACTTTGTATTGCTGTATTTATCATTGCATCTTTATTTTTAGCAAATCTAAGCTATGCATTGCCTTTCATGGTTGCCACGAAAAATGGAACGACTCTTCCAACAACAGTGTCAACAGGAGCCACAGCGAAGGCTTATTACACAATTCAAAACAATACAGGATCGACACGTAATAATAATTACATTAAATATCTGCCACCGAATGTCGCCCAAGTGACAAGCGGTGGTACATATGCAGATACTTGCGGATCAACTTTTATGCTTGCGGCAAAAGGGCGTGCAAATGATAGCTGTACCTTACAGTTAGCTATTACTGGTGCTGTTAACTCAAATGATCCCGATCCGCATCATCATCTCTTTGCCTGTTTTCCTGGTGGCGTGACGTGCGCTGGGACATTAACGCCTCTTAATGTGACAGTGGTGACCCCACCACCTGGGCCACCCATTGGTATTGCATCTGGATGGTCTCAAGGAGGATCGCAGTCTTTTCCTCCTGATGGCACTGCTTTTCCTCTGCTTACTCAAACCACTAATGGTGGTATCAGCTGGAATGTTGTGACCTCTATCACAGGTCTTCCCAGTACCGATCATGGTGCACTTTTTGGTGCAAGCACAAGCTGCAACGGCATTGGTTCTAATACGCTATGCGTTGCCGCCGGCGTATTTGGCACATATTTTTCTGGACCACCCCTGCTTCTGCAAACCTTAAATGGTGGAGCGACTTGGAGTAAAGTGACTTCCATCGTCGGACTTCCTGGCACTGATATTGGTGCTTATTTTGGTGCAGACTGCCGATCTAGCCTTTGTCTTGTCGCTGGAGAAGATTCTACGACATCATCACCTTTGCTGGTTCAAAGTAAAGATGGTGGAGCAACATGGACTCATGTGACGGTCTTGGGATCAACTCCTAGTGGTTTTTTTCAAGTCCCAGCCTGTAATGATGAAGGTAAATTATGTGTCGTCACAGGACAGAATACAGGTGGATCAGCACCACCCATACTTGCACAGACCACCGATGGGGGGATCACCTGGAATTATGTTACGTCTATTACTGGACTTCCGAGTTCTGGAGATTTTGGTCACGCAGCTTGTGGAGGCAGTGGCACAACTGCTATTTGTGTTGCTGTAGGAATTAATTACGATACGGGTGCTCCTTTAATTGCTCAAACCACCAACGGTGGAGCTAGCTGGAACGTCGTGAATTCCATCGCGGGAATGCCTGATTCAGGCTCTTTTTCTAGTGTCTCCTGTAGTGATGATGAGGCAGGGCCCTCTACCATTTGTATTGCTAGCGGACAGGTGTCCGGGTCAAAAGGTAATCCTAGCCCACCACTTCTTATTCAAACAACTAATGGTGGAGGTAGTTGGAGTGTTATCTCTATCCCAGGTATCGCTACTAATGGATCGCTTAATGATACGAGTTGTACTGGCGCGGGTTCTACGGCACTTTGTGTTGCGGCAGGGCAAGATAATGATGCTTCAATTCCAATTTTAGTTGAAAGCCAAAATGGCGGAAGTACCTGGAGAAAAGTGAATATCGCAGGGGTGTCTACTGGTTGGTCTTTAAGCAGCGTTGATTGTAATGACGACTCTACCGTGTTTTGTATTGCAGCGGGTGCGGATTCTACTACCAATTCCGCATTGCTGATTCAAAGTCTCGATGGCGGCAATACCTGGAATCCTGTGACCATACCGTCACTTCCTACTAATCCAAGCACGTTCACTGCCGTAGGCAGTTCTGATTAATGGTAAAGCATTCAGTGCAATCCGCGACTTGTAACCTGACTAAATCTCGATAAATTACTGACCTGCTTCAGGTTATCGAGATTTATCGGTTCTAAAGGAGTAATCATCGCGTGGAGAAAGGGAAAGTGGTGGCAAAACACAGCTTCCATCCATCCCTAGGATTCAATTGAAAGCTATAGACGATTTGTTAGTAACTCGTTAACTCAGATTAAGTTAAGCAGTTTTGGGGGTTCTTGCGCTAGACCCGTAAAGGTCGTCTTATGCTATTTTCAAATTCTTTAGGAAGTTTAAAAGAATTTTTATAATAAAAAATGGAACCATCTTGTCTTACCGATGAAGACACTATGTTATTATTGTCAACATCACTAGCTTTATCTTCAATCATTGATATCTTGTTATTGTTAGCATCATCTTTTTTATGAAACATAGATTTGTCTCCAGGGTCTATATCACGCTTAATTTCTTATACCAAATTGTTGGTGATATGTTTTATTCTGAGTTGTTTTTGATTTTTCTAATTTTTTCGAAAAATGTGAAAATTCTTGTAATCCAGTTGGCTTAGATATATTAGAATTTACTTTTTCCATTTCAGTGATAACTTTTTCAAGAAATGCTTGTGAACGATCATCTATCATTTTTGTTTTTGTGTCTGAAAATGGAATATAACGAAGGTTGTGCAACAAGAGACATTTATCTGCAACAAAAGTTACGCTGTTATCTCCTGATCGAAAGCCATTCTTTAATGAGCAAGCCTTATTAATTCCCTCATTTATTGATAATCTTCCGGAAAGCAATTCAGTTACAATTTCAATGAAAGCAAGTTCTTTTAAATCATATTTTTCTTCATAAGAATTATCTTTACCAGGATAATAATCAGCAATTATAGAAACTTGCTGATTTTCCTTATCAAAAATAATTTCATGAATATATATTTCTTTTTTTCCTTGAAAAGATTCTTGATCTATTGTAAAAGAATTTGTACATTTATACGTTGATTCTGTTTCATTGTTATTATTAACATCCGTTAAATAATCGATACTCTTTTTTTCAGATGCGTTTATTTCAATCTTACCTGAATCATTATTTTGCAAAACAGACAATGTATTTTTGCTCATTTCTTCACGTTCCACTAGCCAAGCATTTCTTGCGCAATTAATCGTATAAAACTTGGGTGGGGGAACATAAATGTAATCATTCTTTGACATGCTTTTTATTTGTTGATTGTTGCCAGCTAACATGCCGAAGTGCTTAAAAATATAATTTAGCATGTCGACATTATCTTCAGATAATGAAGTTAATAATAATGCTTTATTAATATCATCTTGGTTTTGCTTTGGTAATAGTCCGGTTTCTTCCACCAGCCATTTCATCAAGTCTAAATTGCCGCTATTGGCTGTGTAAATAAATATATTCCAGTTAAGTTTATTTGTATGGCCGAGCTTAGCACCGTGTTGAACTAATTTTTTAACAATTTCTAATTTCCCTTCTTGAGCAGCAAACATCACTGCTGTACTCTTAAGTGAACTTTCAGCATTAACATCATGACCTGATTCAATGAGCTTCACAACTTGCTCATAGTCTCCTTTAGCTGCTGCTTTCATCAAATCGGTATGTGATTTTTCATCTTCTTCAGCTGCAGTGGAATTTAATATTTGTGGATTCGATTTATAGCGGCATCCTAACTAATCCGCCCTAGCTATTATCACCCACTAGAGTACAATCCAATTTTTTGTTTGGAGCAAGGATGCCAGCACCGTACTCGTTAGATTTAAGAAGAAAAGCCGTCTCAGCCTGTGAAGAAGGAGA
>DAIEGU010000094.1 GCA_027356065.1 Gammaproteobacteria bacterium | reverse complement strand
TGCATCTGCATAAGCTTGGCCCGCATCACTCTCAGCATCTAACGTTACAGGAACACCTGAATTTGAAGCACGCAAAACAGCTTGTGATTCAGGTATGACACCTAAAAGAGGAATAGCCAAAATATCTAATACATCATTTACACTTAACATATCACCACGTTCTACTCGGGTAGGAGAATAACGGGTCAATAATAAATGTTCTTTTACCGGTTCTAATTTTTGTTCAGCACGTCGTGATTTGCTGGAGAGTATGCCTAAAATTCGATCAGAATCACGCACAGATGATACTTCTGGATTTGTTACGATAATCGCTTGATCAGCAAAATATAATGCCAGTAATGCACCTCGTTCAATTCCGGCAGGTGAATCGCAAACAATATAATCAAATTCTTTTTGCAACTCTGCCAAAATTCGTTCAACACCCTCTTTACTTAATGCGTCTTTATCGCGGGTTTGCGAAGCAGGCAATATAAATAAATTTTCAATGCGTTTATCTTTAATTAATGCTTGTTGTAAATTGGCTTCGCGATTTATCACATTAATCAAATCATAAACAACACGGCGTTCGCAGCCCATAATTAAATCGAGATTACGTAGACCCACATCAAAATCGATTACTACTGTTCTAAAACCGCGTAAGGCCAAACCTGTTGCAAATGCGGCGCTAGTCGTTGTTTTACCAACACCACCTTTTCCAGAGGTAACAACAATTATTTGTGCTGATCGAGTGCTCAAGTGAATTTCCTTTTATTGAATCAATTAATGTAACAACTAAATTTTAATTATCGTAGGGTGGATAATTTAGAATCGGCAAGTTTACTACACCTAGGTAAACCCTGCAAAGCTCTTAAAAAGTGCCGATATGTAAACGTTCATTTTCTAAATATATTTGTACACCTTGACCACCTTGCGGCACTTTTAAATCTTCATTGACCCAGTAATGTCCAGCAATAGACACTAATTCTGCTTCAAGTGTTTGGCAAAAAATGCGCGCATTTTGATCACCACTCAACCCTGCCAAAGCACGCCCGCGTAATGCACCATAGATATGGATATGTCCATCTGCTAATAATTCAGCACCCGCGCTGACCGTTGCTAAAATAACTAAATCGCCCCCTTTAGCATAAATTCTTTGCCCTGATCTCACGGGTTGTGTAATTAATTTGGTATTGTGGTGTAGTGATTGTGTGACGGCTTTTTGATTGTGTTGCGTTGAGGATGATGTCTCTTTTTCATCATGCAATTCTTGCTTACTATTCGCAAGAATCGGCAAACCTGCAGAAATGGCTTCTTTATGCAACTCAGCTGTTCCTGAGCGAACTCCTACTGGAATTAAACCGTGTTTACGTAATAAGGTTTGCGTAGTTGCAAAATCAAAATCTTGATCTGCCTCAGCCAATTTGCCCAAGTCAATGACCACGGGCATATTATTAAATAAATCCGGTGTTTGTTTGGCTAATGCGCCTAATTGCGTGCTGAGCGCGGTAGTATCTGCTTTCAGCATTTGCATCACTGTTAACGTAAAAAGACTTCCCTTGAGTTGAAATGCACGTGAACTGGTTTTTGTGGCCATAGTATCCATCTTAGTCATGTGTTAAAGGTGCTTGTATTTTCCGTACGCTGAAGATATTGTGGTCGGCGGTTGCTGTCAAGCGGCACCTTCTCCGCAAACGGGGTAAGGAAAAAAAGATATTTTTATTAACAATTTAATAAGGGAATAAACGTGGAAAAAATATGGTTAAAAAGCTATCAGGCCGGCGTACCCGCAGAAATTAATCCTGATGAATATTCTTCACTCGTTGATATATTTTTACAAAGTTGTAATAAATTTAAAGATAAATTGGCATTTTCTCATTTAGGTACGAATCTTAGTTACGACCAATTGAAGATGAAATGCCGTGATTTTGCAGCTTATTGTCAAAAAGGACTAAAACTGGCTAAAGGATCACGTGTTGCAATTATGTTACCTAATTCTTTGCAATATCCCGTTGCAATGTTTGGTGCTTTACAAGCTGGATTAACTGTAGTGAATGTCAATCCTTTATATACGCCACGTGAATTACAACATCAATTAAAAGATTCCGGCGCATCTGCAATTGTAATTTTGGAAAATTTCGTCAATGTTTTGCAACAAGTATTACCTGAAACAGAAATCAAACATATTATTGTTTCCAAATTAGGTGATTTATTTCATTTTCCAAAATCTTTTTACGTTAATTTCGTTTTAAAATATATTAAAAAAATGATTCCACATTGGACTATTCCACAGGCAATTCATTTTAAAACCACATTAATGGAAGGTAAAAAACTTGATTTTGATCCCGTATTTGTTCAAGGCTCAGATATCGCTTTTTTACAATATACAGGTGGCACTACAGGTATTGCTAAAGGTGCAGAATTAAGCCACAGAAATATGGTTGCCAATTTACAACAAGCTTCTGCATGGGTGCGCCCTATGATGCATGAAGGCAGTGAAATTATTATTACCGCATTACCGCTTTATCATATTTTTTCTTTAACAGCGAATTGTTTAACCTTTATGAAATTTGGCGGCATGAGTATTTTAATTACCAATCCTCGCGACATTCCCCGCTTTGTTTCACAAATTGCCAAATTTCCATTTACTGTAATTACTGGTGTAAATACTTTATTTAATGCCTTATTAAATAATAAAAAATTTAGTCAATTAAATTTCAGCAATTTAAAATTGGCATTAGGTGGTGGTATGGCGGTTCAAAAAATCGTTGCTGAACGGTGGCAAAAAGTAACAGGGAAAATAATCACAGAAGCATATGGCCTTACCGAAACGTGCCCTGCGTCGACCATTAATCCGCTGAGTTTAACAACGTTTAATGACAGTATTGGCTTACCAATATCATCTACTGATGTCAAATTAATCGATGATGAAAATAATGAAGTACCATTAGGCAAAGAAGGTGAATTGTGTATTAAAGGACCGCAAGTGATGCGCGGATATTGGAATAATCCCGAAGAAACCCAAAAAGTTTTTACTGCCGATGGTTGGTTAAAAACCGGCGATATTTGTTTTATGGATGATAAAGGCTATTTGCATCTCGTTGATCGCAAAAAGGACATGATTTTAGTTTCGGGCTTCAATGTTTATCCCAACGAAATTGAAAATGTTATTGCAAGTCATCCCGGTGTGTTAGAAGTCGCTGTTGTCGGCGTACCGGATGAACATTCAATGGAAGTACCCAAAGCATTTATCGTTAAAAAAGATCCTTCATTAACGGCGGAAGATATTTTAGCTTACTGCCATAGCCAATTGACCGGTTACAAAATTCCTAAATATATTGAATTTCGCACTGATTTGCCTAAGTCAAATGTGGGGAAAATATTACGTCGTGAATTACGTAACGAGGCCAAAAATAAAAATCCAACAAAATAATGTTGGTAAGTTTTTTTATTACCATGATGATGTCAGAAAAAAACTAACTGCATAGCCAAGGAAATGTAAACATAATATTTGAAACTACAAAAAGGTTTGTTATACTCTCCCGGTTTTTTATTGGCTATTTACTGGGCGTTATCAATAATTCAGTAAATTGTTATTTCAACGTTGAAATATGAAGGAAGTAAAAACATGCGTAAAAACCTATTATTAGTTGCACTCACCGCACTAGCATTGGCAGGCTGTTCCGGACAGTCAGGTCAAGGTTCTAGCACGGGTGCAAATGCTACAAGCGGTACAACAACCACAAGTTCTGGCACAACCACTACAAGTGGCACATCTACCACCAGCACAGATGGTTCCAGTGCTACAACAAGTACTGATAACTCATCTGCAACCACAACCACCTCATCTGGTACAAGCACAGATGGCTCCAGTACTACAACAACCAGTACACAAAGCTCATCTTCTAGCTCAACTACCACATCAGGTGCAGGTACAAGCACAGATAACACATCTGGTAGCGCAACAAGCACAGACAATACATCAGGCACTTCAACCAGCACAGATACCACCTCTGGTAGCTCAACAAGTACTGATAATACCTCTGGCGCAACAAGCACAGATAACACCAGCAGTGGTGCAACCACAACTCAAACCAGTGATGACACTAGCACTGATAGCTCAAACGCTAACAGCAGCTCAAGCACTGGCAACAGCAGTGGCGCAACAACCACACAAACCAGCGATGTGACAAGCACCGATGGTTCAAACGCTAACACCAACTCAAACACTGGTAATAGCAGCAATGGTGCAACCACCACACAAACCAGCGATGACCAAAGCAATGACAACGCAAATGCAAATTCTGCAAATGCTAACAATGCTAACAACAATGGTGCTGTTACAACACAAACCAGCGATGATCAAAGCAATGACAATGCTAACGCAGCAACAGCTGATAGCAACGCTAACAACAATAGCGCGTCAGTTACCCAAACCAGCGATGACACCAGCAATACAAATGCTGATCCAAATGCTGCAAACGGTAACGCAGGTCAGTCAGACACAGCTAATCAACCAGCTAATTCTGACTAATTTGTAGTTCTGAATTATAAAAACCTCCCTTTAAATCATTGAGGTTTAAGATCTGAAGGGAGGTTTTTTTCATCCTTTTTTTCCTTCTCCCGCTTGCGGGAGAAGGTGCCTTCGGTAGATGAGGGTGTGTTAAATCTTTGTTTAATGCTTTTTAATACCCCCTCATCCACCTTCTGCACCTTCCCCCCTTCGGGGAGAAGGAAAAGATCGCGCTTTCTCAATAGCCTGTAATACATTCTGTTGATCTGCACTATTAGGCGTTAACCGCGGCAAAATAATTTCCCAATTCTTTATCGCCGTTTGATAATCCTTATGTTGATAAGCATAAATCGCAATTAAATTAAGCGCATCATTATTATCGGGTTGCAATATTAAAACCTCTCTTAACAAATTCGCAGCTTGTTCAGTTATTTGTTCATTATTTTGTAATGCCAGTGTCTCTGCATAATTTAATAAAATATCGATATTATGCGGCGCCAATTGCAGCGCTTTTGCAAATGCCAA
>DAIEGU010000091.1 GCA_027356065.1 Gammaproteobacteria bacterium | reverse complement strand
GTTCAGGATGACACATATTATTCAGCAGTGACAATGCATGCAACAAAACCATCGCAATGACGCAAGAAACTATGCTGACAAAAAAAAGACCCAAACCAATCGATAGGCAGTGGGTCTTAATTTTAAATAAAATTATTTCATTCATTCAATTTTATTATTATTAGTAAGGTTGAATGACCACCTTTGTGCCCACATTTGCAAAGTTAAAACGCAACCACTCTGCATCTCCTACACTCATACGCACGCATCCATGACTAATGTTTCCTTCAACAACCTCTCCTCGAGGGACCCCGTGTAATGCTTGGCCACCATTAAAATACATGCAGTAAGGCATTGGTGCACCACCGCGTGGAACAGGGAAACTTTTTGATTTACAACCTGCACTACCTAAAGATTGAATACGAAAACTACCGACTTCTGTACGACATTCACGCTGAATATCTGGACACCATCCTGAACCTGCTGTCGCAAGTCCTGCGCGAACTAAACTTCCATTTGATCCATATGCCGCCCACACATGCACTTGTGGATTTACAACAATCGTTTTTTCACCCGTTGAAATTGTTGATGGCACACGACCCGCATAATTAGCTGGATGCGCATTTGCATATTCGGGCGATGGAAGCGACGTTAAATTATCTTGATAGGTATATGAAGAACACGCTGTAATTCCTATAGAAATCATGCATAACACAACACATTGGTTGAGACCATGCATAGCAACACTCCTTTTTCTTTTTTTTATAGTCACAGTTTATCGTGAAAAATTCTTAATTAGGTTAAGGCTTAAGCAAAAAATAATTAAGAAATTGATTTTATTGTTATATGTTTTAATTGAGTCAGCTTATGTTACAGTGAATCTATAGACTTATGGAAAAGATAAGGAGAAATATTATGAAACCATTAGTCACCATCCTTGGTATTCTTTTAATAATTTTTGGTATTGCTGTGTTAGGTTACAGAGGATTTACCTATACAACAGAAGATAAAGTTGCACAAATTGGCAATGTGCAAATCACTGCGGAAAATCAAAAAACAATTTACTTTAATCCAATGACGGGTGGTTTAGCAGTGATTGCTGGTGTGATATTAGTTGTTGTTGGCAGAAGAAAATACTGAAACTCCAAATAACATAGTGATGGTTTTTTTCTTGCCGATTGCGAGCATTAATTCGCGAAAGACAATAAATACTAAAAACACCATCCATAATCCTATTTGAGCTGACCAAAAAATTGGAGAATTAAAATCTCGCAATAATTCTCTTTGAATTAACCCAATACTGTCATGCTCAATCAAACAACCATGAATAGTTTTTTCTATGATCCAAAATAATATGACGCAAAAATTATAAAAAAAGAATTTCCATGTAATGTTGTAAATGAGCGGTTTATTTGGAAACAAATCAATAAATGGAAAACTATTTGCAATTAACAATACCTTGCCAACAACCAACGCACCTATTGTAACCGTTAACTGCGAAAACGTCCGCTTCGTGCCGGGCGCCAACATAAGTCCCGTTGCGATATAAATAAGATTAAATGCAATAGCAAAATAAATAATGGCTGGAATGATGCTTATTATTTCTTTTTTTATCCATTGTAAAAAATGCATTGTTTTCTTCCCTACTCACTATGGTGAACGATTTCATAATATGCTTGCAAAGGATTCCCAAAGTCATGTGTTTTTACTATTTACTTTGAAGCATAAAAAAAGCAAACCTAAAAAGATTTGCTTTTTTAATTTAGTAAGTACGCATCAAGATTTCTTAATACCCAATAATTCGACTTGGAAAATTAATGTTTCATTTGCGCCAATATAAGGAGGAGCACCTTGTTCACCATAAGCAAGTGAAGCAGGAATATATAATTCCCAAGTTGATCCAACTTTCATTAATTTTAATGCTTCTGTCCAGCCAGGAATAACGCCTGCGACTGGAAAAGTTGCTGGCTCACCGCGTTTGTATGAACTATCAAACTCTTGTCCATTAATCAATTGGCCTTTGTAATTAACGGTAACTTGATCATTATCGGTAGGTCTTGGGCCTGTTCCTTCCTTGATAATTTTATATTGCAAGCCATCGGTTAAGGTAACAACGCCTTGTTTCTTTTTGTTGGCAGATAAAAAATTATCTCCAGCCATTTGATTTTGTACGGATGACGACATTTGCGGCGAAGCTCCAGTCTGTGATTGAGTCTCTGTAGCAGGTTGCGTTTCTGCATAAGCAGTTATTGATAGCATTCCAAGACACAGCATTCCCATTGCTAGAGGTACTTTAATGAAATGTTTCATCATATCTCCCATAGTCATAAGTCAAGATGAAGCTTCACAGCTTAAATGATAAAAATGAAAAAATCATCCAAATATAATTCCAATAACTAAAAATTTTGATTGCGGTAAATAAGGATTAACACCTGGAACAGGTGACATTTCATTGACCGCCCGAAGTGCCGCATCATCTAACACACCCGTACCGCTTGATTTCACTACTTCGGCATTGCTCACTTGTCCATTCGGGCTTAATAAAAACCCTATGTGCACTGTACCTCGTAAATTAAAATCAATAGCAATTTTTGGATATACAAGATGTGCTGTTAATGCTCTGCCTAAAATTTTAATTAAAGGTTTAACGACTTTAGATTCGCCGATTAAATGAATTGGGTCTTCGTCGGTTGGTTTTGTTTTTTGGGAGTCAAAAGATCTTGCTGACACATTCTGTGAAGTCAATGGTATTTCCGCGGAATTTGCTGCATCAGGCGAATATTTTTCAATTCCATTCTTGTCCTTAGGTTTAGGCTTTTCGATTGCTTTTTGTTGGTGCTGCGGTGATGGGGTAACCGTTGGTGTTGTAGGTGCATTGTATACATACGAAGAAATTTCCAATGATGGTGATTGCTCAGTAGGTAAAGGATGAAACCATACATAAGAAAAATTTAGCAAAAACAAAAGATGTAAAAGGAGTGAAATCCATAGGGTATGACGTTTGATGACAGGAATAAATCGTTTTTGCATTATCTTTTCCAGGAATTTGCCATATAGGATAGTGTAATTGTTTTAGAGATATTGCGCTATTTTGTATTAGCACATAATCGTCACCCGAGAGAGTTTTGTTATATATTCGTCATTGCGACGCGGCAATCCCAGTTTCCTCTGTCATCCCGGAATTTCGCCAATGAATTACTTTTCTCAGATATATTTATCAAAAGCTTTATATCTGGCTTTCATTGGGTTGCCGTTTCATCTTTAGTGATCATGTTAGTATTTTTCGTTGCAGGATTTTTAGTTTGGAGGCGAGCTTGGTTCTTTAAATCTCCCGTGTCCATATGATTTAAAATATAAATGAATGCATCGGGCTCAATAATAAACTCGCCTTCAAATGGCTTATCCAATGTAATCAGCAAAAACAAAATAGAAGCTGTCATCAATCCTGCCGCCGTAGTGACAACAAGATGGAGGTAAAAATTCATACCATATAGAAAATTCATGGCAAGTGTCAGGATAGTTCCTATTGCAATAACAACCCAAATTTCAGGATTCAATGCAGCATAAGTCATGTGTATACGTTGCTGACGTGAATTGTAAAGCGTCTTCACATCTTGCATTAATTCATGAACGCTCATTACATCTTGTCGCGTTGTAACAGGATATGTACTTAATTTAGTTGAAATGTCATTAATGGCAACTTCATTTGTGCTATCTAACGGAATACCATTTCTCATTTTTGGCCACTCAACATTAATAACACCATTGAGATATTGGCGAATGCTCGCATGAATTGATTCACGAAAATTTGGATTCAACCACAAACTATCACGATAAATATTCGCTACTGCATCTGATTCATGCTCTACAGCATCAGCTGCGTAATTAATATTATTAATGAGATAAAGCGCCATTAAACCCGCTAATACACCATAAATTATACTAACAAACGCACTCATGTAACCGATAACACCGTTATCTTTATAACGCAAATTCAATGGAATAAATTTATGAACAATAAAAACCGCTATGATGGAAGTTGATATAATCAAAATACTTAAAAATAAAAAGACTTGCGTATCTGATAGATGATATAAAAATGCATAAAACTGAGTATCTATTTGATGAACTTCGGCTACCATTTTTTCTATCCTTGAGTGAATGGATAGATTTATTATACTACCCATCTTTTTAAATAATAAGCATCATCCCAAAACATCCTCTCCAATTGTGCTAAACGAACAAAAGCCCTCATCATTGCTTGCTTGGTTTTATCAGAACTATGCTACCCAAGATCATTCACGACCGTCATAGCGTTCTGTACGCTATCAGCAAATGCAGTCGATGATTTAAAATAGGTTCCACTGCTATACACATACTTTCAACTATCATCATCTTATTTCCTTAGCATATAAAAATGATCAACAGGGCCGCATCCTGTTCCTAGTCGTAAATCATACCCATGTAAAATGCATGACTAATAAATTTTTTTTGCAGCAGTTATTGCAGCTGGCAAGGAATAATCTTGAGCGAGATAAGAAGTAATCGCTGAAGATAAACTACATCCAGTCCCGTGTGTATTTTTACTGATGATATGAGGCGAATGAAACCAATAGTATTTATTTTCACGATAATTGCGTGAACAAGAAATAATAAATAGGATGCAGATGATTGTGTTTGAAAATTCGTAACAAGACATAATCTAAGATAATCAGATTTAAGAAGATAACAAGCGCTCATTAACTTTCCTCTTTGATTTGCGCATGAGAAAAGAACAACGAAGCATAACAATGCTTGTTTATTCACTCTCCCTCCGCAGGCATTAATCAGAGCAGGTTTTAAGGGTTTGTCTCAGCGTTGCTTTCGCAATGCACCCCTGGTGATTCGGCTGTAGTCTAGAAGTAGGTGTAAAACGTGTCAATAATTTAATATAGTTAGCTAATGAGTATTGCTTTGTATAGGCGAAGTACATGCAGTTGGTATGATAATAGCAACACAAGGAAGACTTCTATGCATAGAAAATTGGAAGAAACATTGGAATTGAATGAGACAGCTATTGTTCCCTGGAAAATTTATTTAACAATTACCGCTGAAACAATTATCGCTTTTTATTTAGCAACATTTTCACTTGCCATGTATATAACACACCGAAGCCCTGATTGGGTATTAACTATTATTATTTTAGGATTGCTTTATATTTTTATAATTGGTGCTTGTATCAAGCGATTATTAGAGAAACTTTCTATTGCAGCGCTGATGTTAATTATTCCTATTGCACCGTTGCTTGCGTTGGGTGTGGTGGTGTCGTTGATTCCACTTTTACAATTATTTGCGAATTGAGTTTTCTTCTCTTCTCCCCACCCTGGCCCTCCCCGCAAGGGAGGAGGGTCAGGTGAGGAAGAAAAGTGAAGAAAGGAAATAAATATTACCCATTAATCAACAACACAATCTTACCGCGCACATGACCTTGCTGACTTAATTCATGCGCTTTTTTAGCAGCGCTTAACGGAAATGAAGCAGACACAAACGGCTTCAACAAGTCTTGATCAATTAGTTTAGTAATTTCTCCAAGTTGTTGGCCGTTTGGTGCAACAATAAAAAATTGACTACGCACGCCATATTGCTTCGCATGCTCTTCCAACAACGCTGGCGAGACAATAGATATTAATATTCCATTTGGTTTGATGAGTGGCCAAGAACGTTCTTGTGTATCACCCCCAACAGAATCAATAACAATATCAACGTGGGAGATATTTTTTTCCCAATGACTGGTATTGTAATCTATGCATTGATCTGCACCCAGTTCCGCAAGAAAACTTTGATTTTGTGAAGATGCTGTTGCAATGACAGTTGCACCTTTCCACTTAGCAAGCTGTATAGCAAAATGTCCAACACCGCCTGCACCTGCATGTATTAACACGGTATCACCCTTCTTTAGTTTTGCTACATCAAATAATGCTTGCCATGCAGTTAATGCAGCAAGTGGTACAGCAGCAGCTAATTGAGGACTGATATTTTTTGGTTGCAGTGCAACTTCATCTGCTTTAGCAACAACGTATTCTGCATAAGCACCTGGTCGAGCCAAACTGGTGTATGCATAAACCACATCGCCTGCTTGTAAGTCGTGCACGCTATCACCTACCAATGCAACTTCACCGGCTGAATCCCAACCTAATATCAATGGTAATGCATGAGGCATAGCATCTTTGAAATAGCCTTCGCGTATTTTCCAATCAACAGGATTAACGCCTGCTGCGTGAACACGAATTAAAATTTCATCTGCATTAATTGTCGGAATAGATGTTTGTTCATAGCGTAATTCATCGACAGGATCGTACTTATGAATACGAACAGATTGCATGATAATTTCCCTATTTTGATTTATCTCGTTTAAACATGCTGAAAAAAGATTTACTTTTTACGGTCTACTATTTTAAAAAATATTTTAGTAGAAGGTAATCCTAAAATCTCAGGTAAAACAGCTAGCACTTCCTGTCTCCTCTGCATTACTTTTTCAGAATCAACAAAGCGTGGTGCTTGATATTCTTGCACTTGCGCACTGTCATTTTCAATATCAATTGCAAATGCATATTCAGGGATATCTGCATCATATACACGATATGATGTTAGCTGCTGTTTTTTTGCTTGCCGCTTAAGATGCTTTAGATTTTTCTGCAAACGATTAACGAACATTTGCACAGCGTTAACATCTTGCCCTTCAATTGCACGTTGTGCTGTACGAATACGTCTTTCATTATCAGCTTCTTCACTGCGATCAACAAACGCTTCTAACTTCACATCAAATAAAAATAACTTACACGCTATTGCACCATTGTAAAGTGCATAATATTTTTTAGCTCTTAACCCCATTACCTTGCCTAATTCAGGATTGCCTGTGAATACAGCTGCGTGCCAGCCTTGAAAATATTCCTTCAACCGCTCACCTAGCAGCGTGTATAACGGTTTTAGCTCTTCAACTTCACCTAAGCGTTCGCCGTATGGAGGATTGGTCACAACTAACCCTGGTTTTGCATTTGCTTTTGGAACAAAGGCAGATAAATCACGTTTTTCTACATGAATCTTGCCGCGCAAACCGGCTTTATCAATATTTTCAAATGCAATTTTGATTGCATAAGCATCTTCATCATGACCAACAATCGTAGGTAAATTAGGTAACCCTTGTTGCTTACGAGTTTCCGCTTCTGCAATTAATTTTTTCCAAAGTGCCGCTTGGTGCTTTTTCCAGCCTAAAAATCCAAAATATTGACGCGCAAGACCCGGGGCAATATCAGCCGCCATTTGCGCAGCTTCAATCAACAATGTTGCTGAACCACACATAGGGTCTTCTAATGCACCGCCTGCTTTTGCAATATCTTGCCAACCTGAACGTAACAAAATAGCAGCAGCCAAATTTTCTTTAAGCGGGGCTGCACCGCCCTCTTGTCTATAACCACGTTTATGTAAACTTTCACCGGACAAATCCAAACTGATCGTTGCTTCATTTCTATGTAAATAAACATAAACACTAATATCAGGTTGATCACGTGCAACGGATGGTCGCACACCAAATTTTTCACGCATTTGATCCACAATAGCGTCTTTCACTTTTTGGGCGCCAAATAAAGTATGCGTAATATTAGAATTGGACGAAATGAAATGCACAGCAAGCGTTCCGTCTCGAGCGACATGCTCATCCCATTTAATAGTCTGCACGCCTTTGTATAATTCTTCGGGTGTTGCTGCAGGAACTTTGGTCAAAAATAATAGAATTCTATTAGCAAGACGTGACCATAAACAGGCTTTATATGCGAGCATCAAGTCGCCCTGGAATGAAACCCCTGCTAATTTTTCTCTTGGATTTATTGCCCCCAATGCACGCAATTCTTCAACTAACAATAACTCTAAACCTTTTGGTGCTGTGGCAAATAAAGTTAGCGCCCCTTGTTCCACTGTTATACCCCGTCTATCTTCTAATATTTACGCAAAGCCGGTAGTATACAAGCCTTTGCTATGACGAACACCTGATAAAACAACTCGTGAAAAATTATCTTATTGTTGCTAACGGAAACTTTCTGATTAAGGAAATTATTGCCGAAGCCGCCGCCAATAAAATCATGGTGGCGCTGGACGGTGCTTACGATAAATTAATTGCGCTTGGTTTTGAGCCTGCTATTGTCTTGGGTGATTTTGATTCTATCTCTTTTGATAATGAGTGGCCCCCACAGACTGAGGTCATACATACTCCCAATCAACTCTTCACCGATCTCACTAAAGGAATTAATTATTGTGATCAGCAAGGTGCAGAAAACATTAGCATCATTTGTGGCCAAGGCGGCCGGCTTGATCATCAAGAAGGGGTGTTAAGAACACTAAGAGCAGCGTACCGTAAAGAACGTCCGCTGGTCCTGCATACTGAACAGCAAAGTGCTAGATTTGCAAAAGATGAAACCATCACCATTCACGGTGAAATTGGCGATAAATGTGGTGTGATAGCTTTCCCTTCCGGTGCATTTTCTTCAACTGGATTAGAATACGATGTAGATAATTTTTCTCTGGTTTTTGGGTTTTCAGAAAATACGTGCAACGCACTCGCCATGCCTACTGCTGCCATTAAGATACAAGGTGAAGCGCTTGTTATCATGCCGCCTCTATTAAATGCGCAACGAGCATTAATGCAAAAAAATGACGTTGAGCGACTGGAGTTGCAATTACGTGATGCCAAATGTATTTATAGTTACAAACAATCAAGATAACTCGTTAGTGTCGCGAAATTAAAACGTGTCATCCTGAACAGGCGTTTTTTGCCTGGGAAGGATCTTTGTCATTAGCAGTAGATCCTTCACAGATTAAAAAACAATCTGCTCAGGATGACACGTTTTAATTTCGCGACATTGACTAACTAATAACTAAAATAAGAGGAGCTTAGCATGAATTCACTTATAATTAATAATTCCCCTACTTCCCTAAGAATGATGCCTACGCAAATTTCTGTTCCTGAAACATGGGGTTCTTGTCCCATTTCAGGCATAGGCATGATGCATCCCGTGATAGGCAAAGATGGGCATCGATATGAAGCTCAAGAACTCTTAGCTTCTTGCAAGATATATATGGGAATAAAAGCCCTATTACGCGAGAAGCAGTATTGCCGGTTATTTATGATCACCAGCATAAACAAGAACTAGATAACAATGTTGGAAAGCTTGATGGACGCTATGAAGAATATGATCACAAACCCGTTGTTGCTGAATTAAACAGGCTTATTCACAAACAAAGAATTCAACGGCAAGAACTACCTGTCAGTAGTGATTGTTCATGGGTCATGCCGGGCGTAAAAGCAGTTGGTACTGCATTTGTGTTTTCATTCGCAGCCTTTGTAACTTATGGCAATTTACATTCCGGTGAACATACCGAAGATTTTAACCATATGCAGGAAGATGCAGATAACTCAATGACCGCACCCATTTTTTATATCGCTCTCGCGTTTGATCTTGGCGTTCGAAAAATGAGCGCAGGGCGATTTGGTATATTTGGTGCAATGAGAAATGCAGCTTCAGCTCTTTATAATAATCAAACACAGCCGCAAGAAGATACTAGACCAAGACATGGTTTGCACATGGTTTAGCGAATGTGTCATCCTGAACAGG
>DAIEGU010000083.1 GCA_027356065.1 Gammaproteobacteria bacterium | reverse complement strand
TTTTATCTATATTATTTTCTGAATTATCGAAAGTGAGGACTTCTATTTCGCCCACCTCTGAATTTATTATTAATGAGTCTGGTCGGTGGATTTCAGTGAAATCAGCTGACGATGATAAGGCGACCATCTGAATCTCTGGGTCTGGTTTTTGGGGAAAAAAACGGGTCATAGAAGATCGCATGGCGTTTTCCTTTATAGTCTTTATATGTAAAAATTTAAAAAAGTGAGCATGGCGCCTATTATCGGTAATTAGCCTTAAGAGACGCTTAAAAAATGGTTAATTTGTGTTTAAAATAAACTAAAATGAAAAATCATTTGCTCGAAGAGATTTTTGTAAAATGTAGAAAATGATTTATTACATGCAGTTAAGGATATCAAAGGACATCACTTGAGTCAGTTTCAAATTATGATTTTTAGTTTAATTTTATTGTTGCTGATCTTGCTTGCGGCTTTTTTTGCGTGTGCAGAAACCGGATTGATGGCGGTTAACCGTTATCGATTGCGCCATCAAGCGCGTATGAAGAAGCGCTATGCTATCCGTTTATTGAAATTATTAAAGCGGCCTGACCGATTGTTAGGTGTTATTTTAATTGGCAGCACTTTTGCAAATATTTTAGCTTCGTCGTTGGCAACATTGCTGGCATTTCATTTTTGGGGCGATAAAGGCGCATTGCTTGCAGCTATTGGGCTGACATTTGTAGTCTTGATTTTTGCAGAAATTGCTCCGAAAACTGTTGCAGCCATTTATCCTGATCGTGTTTCGCGCTTGGTTGTCTATCCGATACAAATCATTTTGAAATTATTTTATCCCATCGTGTGGCTTGCGAATGCAATAACAAATGGATTGTTGAAATTATTAAGAGTAAGCGTAACGAGTTATGCTTTAGAGCCGCTTTCTCGTGAAGAGTTACGCAGTATTGTTTACGACACAACAGGTAAAATTTCCCGTCAATATCAAAATATGTTGTTAAGCATTTTAGATTTGAGCAAGTTGACGGTTGATGATGTCATGATTCCACGCCACGATATTGTTGGCATAGACATAGAAAAATCTTGGGAAGAAATGGTCGTACAAATTAATCATATTCATCAAGAATGGGTGCCGGTGTATCGTGACAATGTTAATCAAATTATTGGTGTTTTATACACACGTGATGTGTTACGACTTTTGCTCATTCATACCACAGTCAATAAAGAATCGTTACACCAATTTTTAATGGAACCTTATTTTGTTCCATCGGGAACATCGCTGAATGTACAGCTCGCTTATTTTCAACGCAGCCAGAACAAGGTGGCTTTTGTAGTGGATGAGTATGGTGAAATACAAGGTCTCTTGACGTTAAACGATATATTAGAAGAAATTGTTGGGGATTTTACCGGTGTCACCACCGGAAAACGCATACGATTACAATCGGATAATAGTTATTTTGTTGATGGTGCTATGACCATACGTGAATTCAATCGAATCACAGATTGGGAATTGCCATTGCGCGGACCACGTACTATTAATGGATTAATTGTAGAGCAACTTGAATCACTGCCTCATGCAGGAACGGCAATACTCATCGCTGGTTATCCATGTGAAATAGTGGATGTGAAAGAAAATCGAGTTAAAACTGCGAGGATATTTCCTAAGTTGAAGGGAAGGTCGTAGTTTCTCCAATAGTAGTCCCCCCACCCTCGCAAGGAAGGGGTGTTGAAAATAAATGCCGTTCGCCCTTGTATCTTAATTCCCAATGCAAGGCTACCTTTTTGGTAGCTCTTTGCAATGGGAATTAAGATACAAGGGCGAACGGAGATTTATCAGCACACAATTAGGACGACGCCGAGTTTATGAAGGGCGCTATCAGCCCTCAGCAACTGTGTTAAAGGTCAATGAGTTTTTTAATTTTGTAATCTCCAAGAGGTACCATTTTTTATCATGGCATTCATATAAATAATTAACTTTCTCATGCAAGCCACTATGGCTACTTTCTTCAATTTTCCTTTCGCAATAAGTCGATCATAAAATTTCTTTATGACCGGATTAAATTTTTTAGCCGATAATGTCGCCATATAAAGGGCCGCCCGGACTGCTGGCCTACCGCCCCATATTTCTCTTTTGCCTTTACTTTTTCCGCTGTCCTTATTGAAAGGAGCAACACCAGCCAATGCACTAATTTCTCTAGATGTAACTTGGCCTAATTCAGGCAAGCCCACGAGTACATTGATTGCCGTAGTTTGGCCCACGCCTTCAATTTCATCTAACTGGATTACTTGGCCTTTCAGCACTTCATCCTTATTAATTTCCGTTATGAGCTTTTCTTCTATTTGGGCCAATTCATTTTGAAGAAATTTGAGATGTTTTTTAATATGTTTCTTATACTCTTCTGGCGCATGTTCTATATGTTGCTTTTCAATGGCTATCATTTTGACAACCTGGTTTCTGCGGCCTAAAGCTGCATTTAGCGTTTCTTCTTGCTTTGTAGGCAAAGCTTGCGGTATCGGGTCAAATGCTTCTCCAAACATCATAATGACTTTAGCATCAATGCCGTCCGTTTTTGCTAATTTCCCACTTGCTTTAGCAAAGTCCCTTGCCCGTCTAGCGTTGACCACAGCGACTTGATGTCCCTTTCTCTGTAAAAAGTTAGCGGCCGCTTTCTCATAACCACCACTTGCTTCCAGAACAATTAAAGTATTTTTCTTAGACGGAAGCTTTTTAATCAAGCCCTTGAACCCATCTAAATCATTTGAAAATTGTAAAAGGTCGTTATTTACACTCAAAACTACATCTAGTTTGTTTTTGGCAACATCAATTCCGACGTAGTATTTATAAGCTGGTTTAGTCATAATTAATTTCCTCATTTCTCTGCCTTGTAGATTCGGAGTCATTGCTCCAGGCAACTGTTCGAGATAATGGGAATACATGTGGTGATCCACGCTGAGGAACGATCTTTATGATCCCAGGGCGAAACGGTCTACCACATGCTTATTTACTTACAGCTAATAAGTAAATAACTCCCAATGCAAGGCTACCTTTTTGGTAGCTCTTTGCAATGGGAATTAAGATACAAGGGCGAACGGCTTCTTTATAAAATTACCTAACCTATACAGTAATGACGTTCTAATTATCAATGACACCTGAAATTACTTGATGCATAAAAATAAGGAAATAAACATGCAAAGTGGATCTACACTTTTTTCAAACAAAGTAACTGCTTACACAACAGCACGTCCAAGTTATCCAGCAGAAATTATTTCGCATCTGGAAGAGAAATGTAGCTTAACCAAAGATTCGTGTATTGTTGAAATCGGATCCGGTACAGGTAAATTTACTGAGTTGTTATTAACAAAAGGATACACAGTAATAGGCTGTGAGCCGTGTGAAAACATGAGAAAAACAGCTGAATCTCTTTTAGAAAAATACAATAATAAATTTATTTCTATCAATGGTCATGGTGAAAGTACAACTTTAGCAGATAAAAGTGCTGATTTGATTGTGATAGCAAATTCTTTTCATTTTTTTGATAATGAGCGGGGGGTAAAAGAGTTACGACGAATTTTAAAGCCAGGGGGCAGAATAGCGATTATTTATAATTTTCGAAATACAGAAAATAATGAATTAGCTGCTGAGTATGAAACAATATTAATAAAATACTGTCCTAAATACGTTTCATTTGTAAATAAATTTGGTAATGATGCGCATATAACTCATCTTTTTTCAGCCAAGGAACCACAGATTTTTACAATTAACCATAAGCATGCACTGACTTTAATTCAATATATTGAGCGATTTAATTCTGCTGCATGGTTTGAACCGAATAGTTTATCTGTTGAAGAAAGAAAATTATTTGATTCTGAAGTTAAAACAACTTATAGAAGATGTCAGCAACATAATGAAATTAAAAATATGCAACAAGAAGAAAAAGCTATCGATATAGAATATCAAGCTCGCATGTATCTATTCTAAAATCGTTATCACACAGCTTCTAATATGGCAGCGACACCCATGCCACCTGCGGTGCAAATGGAAATTAAACCTCGGCCTTTACCATGCTGATGCAAAATTTTAGCAAGACTTCCAACTATACGTGCGCCAGTTGCAGCAAATGGATGGCCTAAAGCAACACTACCACCTTTTATATTCATTTTTGATCTATCAATACTACCAAGCGGCGAACTTCGTTTAAGTACACGACTACAATAATCAGCTGATTCCCATGCTTTCAAAGTACAAAGTACTTGCCCAGCAAATGCTTCATGAATTTCATAAAAATCGAAATCTTGTAACGATAAATTATTTCTACGCAGAAGCTCGCTAACTGCAATAGTAGGTGCCATTAGTAATCCTTCACCATGCACAAAATCAACCGCAGCAGCTTGTGCGTCAACAAATCTAGCAAGCATAGGATAATTAAATTCTTTTGCCACTTCTTCGCAAACTAAAAATACGGCTGCAGAACCATCAGTGAGTGGGCTACTATTTCCTGCAGTTAAAGTTCCGCTTTCACTTAAATCAAACACAGGTTTTAATTTTGCTAACTTTTCTAAAGAGGTATCTTTACGTAAAGTACCATCACGTTTTAAATTTAAAAATTCAAATACTAAATCATCATAGAATCCTTCATCATAAGCTTTTGCTGCATTCATGTGGCTTGCGTATGCAAGGGCGTCTTGTTCTACGCGGGAAATTTTCCATTCTTTCACCATTTGTTCGCAATGTTGACCCATGGATAAGTGCGTACGTGGTTCAACTACAGCAGGCAGCATAGGTTTAAAATCAGATGGTCTAAATAATGTAATTACTTTTAGTTTGTCTGCGAAAGTTTTTGCCTCACGTAATCGAATTAATTTTTTTGCAAATGTAGGTTGAAATAAAATAGGTAAATCACTATTAGTATCTACACCGCCAGCAATGCCAATATTAATTTGATAATTAGAAATCTTAAGCGCAATTTGTAATGTAGTTTCGAGACTAGTACCACATGCTCTTTGTACATTATATGCGGGTGTATGAGGATCTAATTGCGTACCTAGTACACATTCTCTAGCAAGGTCCCAATTTGACGAACTATTAATAACAGCACCTAGTGCAACGTCTCCAATAATTTTACCTTGCAATTGAAATTTATTAACCAATGCTTGTAATGTAACTGTCATTAATTCTTGTGTTGTTACATCACGATAATTCATCATAGATTTCATGAATGGTGTACGAATACCACCGGCAATATAAACAGGTCTAGTTTTCATTAGTCATAACCTTTACTGGAAAAGAAAAACGACAGGTCAGAGCCTGTCGTTTTCAATTAAAGCAATATAAAATAAATTAGAATTTGCCTCCAGTATTTTTATCGTGTGGCATTCCTTTACCTTTATCGGGTCGTTGACCTTGCTGTTGCTGTGGTTTCTGTTGTTGTTGTGATCTATCCAATGGTTTTTGCTGTGATTGATCTTTTTGTTGACCACCTTGTTTGTTTGGGTCGTAAGTCATTGTTACTTCCTCCATTGATTAATGAGATGAATTTTTTAATTTTTATTAATTGGTCATCATCAAAGATAAATTGATATCCGAAATACTTGATGATCTCCTTGTATTAATAATACCCCGTTTATCCTGTGAAAAATTATGGGAGACGTCCTCTTCCAATTAAGTGCATGATTAAGGACAGAATAAAAAGTATTAAGAAAATGAAAAATACAATTTTGGCAATACCAACAGCTGTTGACGCTATACCACCAAAACCTAATACACCGGCGATAATAGCGATGATTAAAAAGATAAAAACCCAACTTAACATAAAAAATCTCCTATGAAATTGGCTATGCAATAGAAAAATGTGAATTTTTTAAAATAATTTTAATTTCATTCCATTTTATGATCATGCGATTCGTATTTAATATTAGTAATAACACTGATCAATTTATAAGATTATTGAATTTAAAAAATATTTTTCATGAATAATGAGATAAAAATATATTAAGGAATTAATTACTTACTTATTGTCCTGATAAAAATCGATCATTATTAGTGTTTTGGTAAATTGCGAACGACTAACCAAAGAAAATATAATAGCTTTATCTAAGGACAAGAAAGAGGGAGCAGTCATGCATAAAACAGCTTCGCGAACAAGACATCATAAAACGAATCATTATGATTTGTACGCAGACTTGGAAAAAATACGAGATGCATTTTCTGATACTGCAATGGATGTCAAAGGAAAAACGGGCGACATGATTTCTCAATCATTTAATGATGTAAAAGATAAAACTATACAAGCCCGTGAAAATGTCGCAGATTATGCAGCTGAAAAGCCATTTAAAACACTTGGCATTGCATTATTAACAGGTTTGGTGATTGGTTATATAATGCGTAAATAATGCTTTGGTTTAGTATTAAAGGAGTAGTATGCCGGATAAAAGGAAGCGTCCGTACAGTATTAGCAGATTTTTTTTTAAACTGTTAACCGTTATTCCTGAAACATTTTCTGCTGTACGACATATTACTTCATTGATTGAATATGAAGCATGCAAAGCAGCTCAGAAAATTTTCATGCTATGTGTGCTTTTACTCTGTGCCTTAACTTTATTGCTTTCCACGTGGTTTTCTTTGCTTATCATGTTTTATTTATTACTAACGACAACACTTAAATTTACCCCGCAATTAGCTTTGTTTGTGATTCTATTCGGTAATATATTCTTATTAATCATTCTTCTGTTAATTATCAAGAATCTTAAAAGAGGTATACTTTTCCCAGAGACCCGTGAACTTATCAAAACTTATAGAAATAGATAAAACTTTAGTTTTTTGATATGGTGCGCATTCTCTAAGGAGTATATATGCTGAAATATCTTATAGCTTGGTTATTAGGCGTACCTCTTGGTGTATTAATTATTATTTATTTAATATCACATTTATTTTAATAATTAATACGACAAGAAGCATAAAAAAATAATAAAGAGGAGAATTCTTATGAAAGGTCCAATTACAGGTGAATTTCATCAACATGAAACGGCATGTTTTGTTAAACGTCGTCGCATTTCATGGACAGCTATTTTTATAGGCGCATTAACAGGAATCGGTTTAAGTTTTATTTTGCACTTATTCAACATTGCAATCGGCTTATCAATTTTTAACGAAACAGCTGCTGGAATGACTGTTGCGGTAGGCGGCTTGCTTGGTTTATTGATAGGCGTCATTATTGCAATGTTTGTTGCAGGATTTGTAGCTGGGTTTTTAGGACGCGATTATTGTTTTCCTAAAAATTATGGTGTTATTTATGGGTTTGCAACATGGAGTTTGATACTGATATTTATGGTATTTTTCTCTATGCACATGGGACGATATGCAGAAGCTTATTCAAGCCATGTTTCTAATCCCATTGTCGTTACAATCTCAGATAATACAGCGCCAGCTATGACCACTACGATGAATAAAGCAAACAAGCCAATGATTGTCATGAATAAGGAAAAAGCGATGACAAGCCTTGGTGCTGCGGCATTTATAGTATTTTTTGTATTTATTATAGGTGCTCTTGCTAGTTGCTTTGGTGGATATGCAGGTGTTTGCTGTTGCTGCAAAGATAATGATAGTGGATGCTGCAAATGATTTTTTATAACGATACTATCGGGTTTCTTTGTTGCAATTTAGCTTATGCGGGGGCATAGATAGATGGAGATTATTGAGTTACTAGGGTTGAGTGTGAAGCAGCGCGCATCTGATTTGCACTTATTACCTGGACTGCCCCCCACTATGCGTATAGATGGTGAATTAATCGCTGCTAAGGGTTTTGAAGCTTTATCACCCGAAGCGTCTAAACAACTTATCTATAGTGTGTTAACCAAAGACCAGCAACAAGCATTTGAAACCAATTTGGAAATGGACTTAGCTGTTAATTATCCAAAAATAGGTAACTTTCGAATCAATGTGTTACATCAATTGCGGGGTGTTGCTGCTGTATTTCGGGTTATTCCTGAAGAAGTCCCCACTTTTGAGCAATTAGACCTACCGTCTATTTTAAAAACTTTATTGGTGTTACATCATGGCTTGATTTTAGTAACAGGCCCGACCGGATCAGGTAAAAGTACAACGCAAGCAGCTATGATTGAATATATTAATCGTATGCGTGCAAGCCATATTGTTACGATTGAAGACCCTATTGAATACATTTATACAAGTAAAAAAAGTTTAATCAATCAGCGTCAAGTTCATCGGGACACACCTAATGTAGCAACCGCCTTACGCTCTGCACTGCGTGAAGACCCGGATGTCATTTTATTGGGTGAGTTACGTGATCTAGAAACAATTCGACTGGCATTAACTGCCGCTGAAACAGGTCACTTAGTTTTAGCGACCTTGCATGCAAGTTCTTCACCGCTTGCGGTTGGTCGTATGATAGATGTATTTCCCAATGAAGAAAAAAATAGAGTTAGAAATTTATTAGCAGAGTCATTGCAAGCCGTTATTTGTCAAACATTAGTAAGAAAAGTAAGCGGCGGGAGAACAGGTGCATTTGAAATTATGCTTGCAACACCTGCCGTTAGGCATTTAATTCGTGCTGATAAACTTGCACATATTAGTATGACTATTCAAACCAATGGTGATTTAGGCATGTGTACCATGGACCAATATTTACAATCGCTGGTGATGAAAAATGTGATTACTGCGGGTGTTGCTCGTGCTGCTGCAGTGAATCAAGAATGGTTTTCTGGCATGTAAAATTATCATTGCAAAAAAAAGCCCGTTTTTCACGGGCTTTTTTGTTTAGCTTACTATACAAATCGTCTTGTATTTTGTAGTTGTTGAGGTGCATCTGTGGGTTGTTTAGTAACTGTCTGATATGGTAAAGCGTGAATTGCTCCAGCATAACTATCTTTTGGAGCTGGTTTTTGGATTTTGAGAAAGCACAAATTTGCATTAGAAAAATCTTTCTCAACATCTAAACCTTTTTCCTCTTTTATTATTTTTACTACGCTGATAAATTTATCACGAATAGCGATAATTCTTTTATTAAGAATAGTTATCTCATTACCGGCAGCATCTTGTCGCAGTGGTTCTAATTCAGTTTCAATTCGTCTTAATTCATTTGCTTTTAGTTGGAAACCAAATTTAGGCGCAGCTGCTTTAATGTTCGCTAATTCCTTGCCCCAGTTTTCTTTATATGTAGAGAGTTGGGCCACTTCATTTCTCAACTGTTCGTATTCTTCATTGGTAACGGTCTTATTTACATACCCAGCTGCTTTTAGAGCAACCTTAGAGATATGGGCCTCAATTTCTTGTTTTTTTGCTAAAGCCGCGTCAAAAGCACTTCTAAAAGCAATCTCGACGACGTCTATATCTTGAGTAAGTTGATTATATTTTGCTTGTGATAATGGCATACAATATCCTCTTAATGGTGAATAAAAATACTTAACAAAAACTTAAGTGGGCAATTGTAGCGCATTTCCTAGCCAAATCAGCAAAATTCTTCCTGATTTAAGAAAAATGTTCTTTTAAAATTCTATTCACAGATATATGGTCAAATATTGATCTTAATATTTATCTTTGTAGGCTGACATATACTTATAAAGGATATGCTTTTTCTATGAAAAAACCATAGACATGATCAAGTGAGGCCGCCATGCAACATGATCAAGGAGCAGGACCATCTCATCTTTTATCTGAAAATTCTGAGCAAAAAAAGAAAGAGCGGAATGATAAGTTTTTTGCCGAAATGGCGTATGTGGTTTTTAAGACGGTGATTCAAGTCCATGAACGCAATATTGAATTGATCAAAGAAAAAGAAAATGCTAGTCAATTTGCATATGAACAAACGCTTCAAACTGCAAAAGCAAATGAATTAAATTTAGTTATTTTAATGCAAGCAAAGCAGCAGCAAGAATTAGCAGCGCTTACAAAAGAACAAAACGATAAATTAAATGCAGTAAAAGATAAATTAGACAATGCAATCGGTTACATTGAAAATTTATTAAAAACTATGTATGAAAACTTAGCAAAACAAGAACGCTTAATTGAAGAATCCAAAACTAAGTTAAACGAAGCTAAACAAGAACTTGCAAAAAGTGTAGAAAAACATTTTGTTAATGAAGCTAATAAAGCAGACTTTAAACCCATGGTTATCAATGTTGCATTACCCAATGAATGGAAAGAAAAAATGTATGGAGCAGAAAATGCAACAAGTTTAGCTAAAGGTTATATAGAAATTAATAAAGACGATCAGGAAAAATTAGGTAAAGATATCGCAGAAGATTTAAAAAATTCTGAAGGTGCTGAATTCGAGGATGTTGTTAAGAGAAATTTTAAATTATTAGTTAAAAATATTATAGGGAAGCAAATTGGAATTGATGGAGAAAATTCACGCGAATTAGAAAAACAAATTAATGATAAAACTATTCATCCGCTTATAGCCGATTTTATGAAATCCATCACTCAAAATGCTGAGATTGTTGATAAGCAAAAAAATGTATTAAGTTTAGAAAAAGCATATGAAACAAATGTATTAGCTTATCAAGTAATGAAGCAAGAAGAGCAAGCTGCAAAAGCTCATTTAGAGGCATTGCAAAATAACCGTGCATCTGTCGAGGCTGTATTAAATGCAAATGCATTGCCGCAAAATAAAACTCAAGAACTTGATTCTAAACTCTTTAAAATGGAAATGAATGCAAATAATGCTGTAAAAGAACTAGAAGAAGTACAAGAGTTAGATAAAGAATCGTTACAAGAAGTAAAAAGTAAGAGTGATTATTTAGATGATTTATTGATGGGTTTAGAAGAAGAAACTAAATCAGAAGAAAACTTAGATAATGTAAAAAGTAAAGCAGAAGCAGTTCAACAAAAAGCAGATGCGGCAGTATCCTCAGATCAATTGGAAAAATTGACTGCTGGCGTTGAATCAGATAGCTCAAATAGACCAAGCTAATTTACTGAGAAGAATATGTTGGAACAAGTTTATTTAGATTCGTTCAGTAAAATTGTTGGTACTTCTAATGTTCATATCAAACCAGAAGAAAAATTAATTGTAAGCACACCTTATCGCGATGGCGAAGGTCAACTCAATTTTTTGGCGATTATAGATCCAAAAAATGTAAATGAAATTGCTGCAATTGTTAGTTATTGCGCGCAAGAAAATATTGCTATTGTGACACAAGGTGGTCTTACTTCATTAACCAAAGCTTCTATTCCAAATCCAAATTTAATATCACGCCAACAAATTATATTACGCATGCATCGCATGAATAAAATGTTGGAAATTATCAGTAACACTGAAAACATCCCCATAGCAGTAAAAACACAACCGGGTATTACATTGCATGCATTAAATGAGGAATTAAAACCTTATCATGTTGAAGTACCCATTGGGCTTGGCATTGGATTTAAAGCACAAATGGGTGGAATTGTTTCAACAAATGCAGGTGGAACCGAAGCTGCTTTCAGGGGAAGACCGGACTCATTGGTCTGCGCGCTAGAAGTTGTTACTGCAGATGGAAAAATATGGAATCTTCCTGATGCTGATAATCAAGCACCATCATTAGCAGATTTTATTGGCCAAGAAGGAACGACAGGTATTATTACAAATATTACTATCACAGTTGTTCCTATCATGGTGAAGAGAAAAGTAGCATTTGTTGAAACGGATACTATTCAATATATGCATGAATTACTGAATATTATTAAAAAACATGCGGCAAAATATCTTAATGCATTCGAACGTATTGATAACAATGTGCTTAACTTGATGTGTCATTATTTTAATAAACCAGATCCATTTATCAAATATCGAAATGATAATAAACAGGCAAAATATAATATTTTAATTGAACTAGTATCTGATAATGAAAAAATTAATTTAACTGAGTTTATAAATAATATTATTAAAGAAGCCAAGAATGATGATTATGTGCAAACAGTATGGATAGGTAAGACCGAAGAAGAAGCAAATGATATTTGGTCGTATAGACAAGTTAAATTAACAGAATCGCTACAACTAAGAACCAAAGAAATACAAGGTAAAATTGTTGCATTTGATATAGGATTGGCAGCTGGCGATCATGCTGATTTTCCAAGTTTATCGTTAGAAAATAAATTGAAACAATTAATACCGGGCATCGAATTATATGGTTTTGGTCATGCTGCGGGTGGAGGGGCAGGTGGTACGTATCTTCACTTTGATCCAATCGTGCCTAAAGATACGAGCGAAGAGCAAATCGCAGCATTAAAAAAAGCAATTTATGAAGAAATTTCGTATCGCGGAGGAACAATATCTGCAGAACACGGTATTGGATTTTATCTTACTCAGGCATTTAAACAGTATAATCACGCTGCTTATAGTGAGCGATTGATACGCAAACAGCGGCTTGACCCTCACAACTTGCTGAACCCTGGAAAAGTAATAGCGATTGAAGATGTGATGAAATAAAAAATCGATGCCTGAATTTCGGCTGCATTTAGTGACGAAACAATTATAATTATTTTTAGTATAGATTGACCGAGATAGCAATAATGATCACAGCTGTAAATAAGAGAAAATATTATAAAATTTTATTAGCCAAAAACGCTGAATATGAAAATATGTTTTTTGTAGGAGTTAAAACGACAGGTGTCTTTTGTCGTCCAACCTGTTCTGCTCGCAAGCCTAAATTTGAGCATTGCGAATTTTTTGAAACAGCACAACAAGCATTATTAGCCTCATATCGCCCTTGTAAACGCTGTCGACCACTCTCTCACCCAAACCAAACTTCGGACTTGATTCAAAAATTGGTACAAGCAATTGAAGATAATCCGGAAAAACGCTGGAAAGATAGTGATTTTCGGAAATTATCTATCGATGCATCGACTGCACGTCGACAATTTAAAAAAAGATTTGGAATGACATTCGTTGGATATGCGAGAGCAAGACGTATGGGGATTGCGATGAAGCAAATTAGAGCAGGAAATACCGTGATTGATACACAACTTTCAATTGGATATGAATCTAGTAGTGGTTTTAGAGATGCGTTTTCTCGAATTATGGGGGCTGCGCCTTCTTCTGGCCAACATATTAATATTTTAAAAGCAGCATGGTTAGATACGCCTTTAGGGCCTATGATTGCCATGTCAAATGAAGAATCACTTCTTCTTTTAGAGTTTGTTGATAGACGTGGTCTTGAGTTAGAAGTAAAACGTCTGCGGCAAAAAACTAAGTCTGCTATTGTTCCAGGTTCGACTAAGCCGATTGATTCAATCCAAAAAGAATTAACTTTATATTTCGAAGGAAAACTAACACAATTCAAAACACCTATTATTTTTATTGGTTCAGATTTTTTGAAAAAAGTTTGGAAAGAATTAAGTAGAATTCCTTATGGCGAAACTCGCTCTTATGCAGACATAGCAAATGCCATTGGACGTCCTACTTCATTTCGAGCTACCGCACGAGCGAATGGGATGAATCAACTTGCTATCGTCATTCCTTGTCATCGCGTCATTAATAAAAACGGTGATTTAGGCGGATATGCTGGCGGTATAGCACGTAAGCAGTGGCTTATTAAGCATGAGCAAAGCAATAAACGAAAATAGAAGGATTTTTATGCGGCAAAAGCAACGCTGTTTGTGGGTAAGTGACGATCCACTTTATATAAATTACCATGATCATGAATGGGGTGTTCCAATACATGACGATAGATTATTATTTGAATTTTTAGTTTTGGAAGGGATGCAAGCAGGATTAAGTTGGATAACTATCCTTAGAAAACGTGATAATTATCGCAAAGCATTTAATAACTTCAATGCAAAAATTATTACAACATACGATCAAAATAAAATAAAACAATTACTGAACGACGCTGGTATTATTCGAAATAAATTAAAAGTTCAATCCATCATTAATAATGCAGAAGCGTTTTTAGAAGTAAAACGAGAATGGAAAAAATTTTCTAACTACATTTGGCATTTTGTCGATAATCATCCTATTCAAAATCATTGGAAGCAGTCAAAACAAGTCCCAAGTACAACGTTGGTCTCTGATGCATTATCAAAAGATTTAAAAAAACGCGGATTCAAATTTATAGGCAGCACCATTTGTTATGCATTTATGCAAGCAACAGGCATGGTGAATGATCATACGACTGATTGTTTTAGATATAAAGAATTAGTCAAAATAAAATAATTCACTTTGCATAATTTGTTATTGTGTTTTTGTTGCTCCCCTTGGGGGAAGGCAACAAAGCCGCTCAATAAACTTCTATCGCCACAGAAAATCCTTTCAAAAGAAAATGAATTTGTTCATCAATTTCTTTCGATGCATTTTCTGGAATGATGATAGTAGCGAGTTGTCCATGAATCGAATGCGGTTCAACTGCAATTTTAATATCGAGCCCTAAAGGCATTAATATTTCATCGAACGTTAGTTTAATTGCATCAAAACGTAATTGTGGTTTATAAATTTTACCTACTGCAGTCAGAGGCATTTTTTCAATGATATAAATATCGACTGGTGTAGCAACATGCTCGCTAATTTTATCTACAGCAAAAGCTAACAATTCTTCTTCTTTGATTGTTTGGCCATCATGTAAAGTAACAAAAGCAACAGGTAACTCACCCATTTTTACATCGGGTTTTCCAACGGCAGCAACCATGGCTACAGCAGGATGTTGAGCTAATGCTTCTTCAATAATTTGTGGATCAATGTTATGCCCACCCCGGATAATAAGATCTTTTTTACGTCCCGTAATAGTGAAGTAGCCTTGTTCATTTTCACGTCCTAAGTCACCAGTATTTAACCAGCCTTCACCCAACCAAATATTTTTATTATCTTCTAAGCGTAAATATCCTTGAAAAACATTAGGGCCACGAATTGTAATAGTACCAATTTCATTCGGTTTGCAATTTCGTAAAAACTGTCCTTGCTCATCCAATATGACAGTTTTCATTTCTTGATAGGGAATACGTATACCAATCGATCCAATTTGGCTTTCACCAAAATAAGGATTAACTGAACTTAAAACTCCACCTTCTGTTAAGCCATATCCTTCAAGAATACGAACCTGAGTGCGCTCTTGAAATTCTTTGATAAGTGCTGTTGGCATGGGTGCTGCACCGCAGGCAACAATTTTTAATGAACTTATATCTACTTTATCATCCCATCTTTTATTTAATGCAACATAAACAGTGGGCACACCCATAAAGAAAGTAATTTTATATTTCTCGACTAATTTCCAAAAATTATCTATTACCGTTGGACTACGAAATCCTTGAGGTGATGTCAATAAAACTTCTGCACCGACAGTAAAAGGTGCTAAGCCAGATATCAATGGGGCATTAACATGAAATAAAGGTAATCCAGCGTGAACAATATCTTTTTCATTCCAACTTAATTGTTGACCTGTCATCCACGCACAAAAAATTTGATTACTATGCGAATGAATCGCAATTTTAGGAAGACCTGTTGTGCCGCCAGTATGAAAATAACAAGCTGCATCATCTGGTTTCTTTTCACAAAAACCTAATGGTAAATGGTTAGCTTGCTCCGCTATAAACTGATCAAAATCAATGACCGTCATATTAGTAATTTTAGTTGATGTATGCTGAGACGAAATTTGATTTGAAAATTGCGCTAAATTTATTGTTAAAATAGTTTTCAATGTTGGAACGTGTTGTGCAATGGCTTGTACTTTTTCCCATAAATGATTATTTGGAAAGGGTGCTAAGGTCACTAATACTTTGGCTTTGCTCTCATTCATGATACCAATGATATGAAGTACTTCAAGTAATGGATTAAGAGGGCTTGCAATACCAACAGTCTGTGCTCCCCAGAGTGCAAAATGATTTTGCGGTAAATTAGGTAATAATATTGAAACAACATCTTTATGGCCAATACCAACTTTTTGGAATGCATTAGCAGTTTGTGAAATATAATTTAATATTTCTCCATAAGAATAATTGAAAGAGTTTTCCTCTTGGTTCCCTGCAAATAAGAAACGTAGTGCAATTTTATTTGCATATTTTCTTGCAGCACGATCAAAAACTTCGTAAGTGTTTTTCGCTAAATTTCTTTCTGAAATAGGTAATGTTTCGTTAAGATTAACATCAATGAGAGACGAAATACGTTTTAGCCTTGAATTCATCATGATAATCATCCTTGATTATTAATTTTTTGCTGTAACAACACATAATTTAAGTGTATTAAGTTTGCCAATTAAATTTGTTTTCAAGAATTGGCAATTAGTTGATGATTGTTTCATGCCAAAATAATTTAATACTTTTTGCGATTTCTCAGTAAACACATCTTCTTGCTGATAACTGAGTGTATAAATAGATTTAACTTTAATTTCACTTGCGATTTTTTGCATAGTATCAATCACAATTTTACGTTTATTAATTTGTTCTTGAGTAACATCTTTAATGCCTACATCGACAAATGGCATGCCAATAAATTGTGTTGATTCAGGAAAAAAAGGAATGATATAAGCGATAGGCACGGTTGTTAACAGTATTATTGAATCAGATGGAATTGCTGGAAGTGTGACAGATAAATATGTTTCTTTATATTTGTGTCTATTATACCAATCTGGATATAAGGTTGTACTAACAAGAAAAATAAATAACAAACTTAATATCGCGCATTGTAAACGAAATGATTTAACCGATAATACAATTGAATAAACAATTAATAACCCGCTTAACCATTCTAGTGTTAGCATATAACGATATACTGCAAAGCAAAGTACGCATAACACATAGCTAATAATAAAAAAAACAATTAAAAATTGTTTAATAAAATTAGATTGTAGCTTTTTTTCGGTCCTATTAAATATATTTTTATGTTGTATTTTATTTTTATAAAAATAGTTGATGCTCACTAAACAACCCAAGATAAATAATGCCAATAAACGTGGCTCACGCAATGAAACTTCGGCAGCAAGATTACTTTTAACGGCTAGAAAATAGAAAAAAAATAAATAATGATAAAAGAACAAGGTTTCTTTTGTTGGGTGAAGATTAAAGCTAATAAACGGCGCGTAAGCAGAATGAAATACATTGTTATAATAAGGGAAGAAAGGGTTTTGAAATTGCTCAATAAGAGCAAGCATCCAGTAGCCATTGGATACTAAAAATCCTGCTATTGTTAAAAGAACAAATAGCCCACATTGTAAAATATGTTGTTTATCAAACTTGCCGGTTAGAAAAAACGTAAAAAAAAGACTAAGTGCATAACAGGCAGCGGGCAATTTTAATCCGGCTGTTAAACCAATACAAAAGCTTGCCAAAGCAATGTATAACATAGGTTTTGATGTGATTGATGATTTTAATATACCAAAGAGTGCTAATATAATTAGCAAACTCATTTTAGTGTCATTTGTCGTTGTGTTTAGCAATGAAAGGCTAGCAGCACCGCTCATTCCAATAATGATTGAATATAGTGTATATATTCGTCGATGAGAGTAATCAGCAAAAAATAGCATTGAAATTTTATAAAGAAAAAAACCACTGATTCCAGTAAAACTTCCCAATAAAAACTCTGTTATTTTTGGATGCTGAATAATAATAAATAAATAGTTAATGACATCAAAAAAAGGATTAATGTAAGTTTGAATCATAGCAGCACCAAGGTCTTTGGAAAGACGATGGTGTAATAATGCATAGCCATTATAAAAATGATATTGAAGCAAATCAAAATTGAGATCTTGACCTACTAATATAGCTAAGCTGCCTGAAAACAGGATACAAGCAAGGAGGATAACTACTTGCTGTAAAAAACGATTGGATTTGAAAAAATAAGATAAGATTTTCTGCATGACCCATATGATTTCAAAAAATTGATTAAACGTAAATCTTAATTTGCATCTTGCTTGAATATTTTGCTCCCTTATAATGACAGTCATTAATAAAAGGTAGTTAAAATGCAAAATATCCAAAACGCTTACAAGCTTATTTTGGAAATCGACAAACTTAAGCTGGTATTTAGAAATACCATGACAGGACCTGGCCGAAAAGAAAGTACAGCTGAACATTCATGGTCGGCGAGCATGATTGTCATGATTCTCATGAGTGAGCTAAAAAAAGAATTTACAGAAATTGATGAATTAAAAACTATTAAATTAACGCTTATCCACGACCTTGTAGAAGTTTACGCTGGTGATGTCATGGCATTTGATATGGAAGCAAGAAAAGACAAGGAAAAAATTGAGACCGAAGCACTGAAAAAGCTGATGGAAGTATCTCCTGAATTTGGAACAGAATTGCACGATTTATGGCATGAATTCGAGGATAAAAAATCGTTAGAAGCAAAAATTGCAAAAGCTGCCGATGCTATTTGTCCAATTTTTCAACGACTTGAAGCCAAACAATCCTACATTCCTTTTCATCTTACTATTGCCAATCTAGAAACAACCAAATTTCCACACTTTACTTTTAGTAAAACGTTCACCGCTTTATACCAGCAATTAAAAAAAGACTTATTACAGCAGCAACTTATTTTAGATTCTTAAGTGCCCTCCCAAGCACGGAGGACTTGTTGCTGATGTAATACTTGTTATCCTGAACAGGCGTTTTTTGCTGTGAAGGATCTGAGGCTAATGAAAAAGATCCTTCACAGCAAAAAACGCCTGTTC
>DAIEGU010000048.1 GCA_027356065.1 Gammaproteobacteria bacterium | reverse complement strand
CTGAAGCTAATGAAAAAGATCCTTCACAGGCAAAAAACGCCTGTTCAGGATGACAGAAGTGAAGTCAGGCCTACAAGAACGCAGGCCCGTTCAATGCCGGGACGGTGATAGTTTGCTCAGGGAATATTATTTCACGACGAGCGCTAATGAACATATCCAGCAGGGGTATAAGATAGCTGAGCAACTTCAGCTTTTTGTGCGCTGCTTGCTGGTTGTGCTTGCTTATTGTTGAAAACAGAAGAAACTTTTTCAATAAATTCATGGCCACGTGTTGAAAAGAGATAAGGTGCTGCAAGACCAAATGTTGCAATTGAAGCAACAACTTTGAAAAATGTTTCAACGCCTGTGTCGCGACTGGTTTTCAACAACGGTATATTTTTTTCTAGTACATCATTAAAGTTTCTAATTGAATCTAATGCTAATTCATTTTTCGTTCGTGTTATTGTTTGCAAGTCACACATTACTTTATATTTTTTAATTGCTAATTGTGTTGGTTTTGAGAATGCAGTAATTTTTTCTTTCATATCAGGACTATTTACCAAACTATCTAAACCAGTTTCTTTGTTACTGGCCATCACAATCTTAGAAGAGGATTGATCATCGTCTAAAACGTTGTCGACCACTTGCAGTGTCAGTGATTGTGCTTGTAAATAAGCAGCCAAACGTGGATCTTCTTTTTGTAGGTCACTAAACAACGAATTTTTTAACTCATCTTTATAGTTTTCACATGCTTCGTGATATTGATTAAGCACCCGTGTTTGTTCGGCTTCATTTTCTAATGCAATCAATTTTCCAACGTCTATTTCTTCTTCAAAAATCAGTGCTTCACTGTATGAGTTACTCGTTTCTAAATACTGGGTAATAAAACTTGTTTCATTCGATGGTAATGAGCAACGGTAATTGATGACAGTGGGTAATGATAAGATCACCTCATTAGGTTCTTCATCAGGCGTGCTCGCATTATCACACCATGAGTAAGTCAAATCTGTTACACAAGAATCTAAACCAAAAGCGCCGTCTTGGTAGGTTAAATTGTCTACTTTACGTAGGCTAGCTAAGCTAGCCGTAATTTTACTGTTAGGTTTTTTAAATCTTTCGCAAGCACTATCATTCATAGCGCTCAGTGCGGCTCCGGCGACAGGTTGGCCATACGCATTTTGTAATCGATGATATTCTTGTTCTGCTAATCCATCAGATAAATGTGGAAACAATTCTTGTTTTACAAATTGTTTAAAAAAAGGTTCTAAAGACGAAATATCGCTTGATGCAGCAGCTTGTTTTAATTCTGCGGACAAATTTGAGAAGAGAGTAGATTCGCGAAAAAGCTTTCCATTTATGCGTAAATTTCTTAATGCGTCTTTCAACAAGACTTGTGGATCGCTTACAAAATCAACGCCGGGAATACAATGCCAATTTTGCCATTTTAGACGCTTAATGAAATGGTTTTTGGAGGTTGCCAAATCTTCAGCTGAAAATCTCTTAACCATAATTTCCTGTCCGCCGTTTTGTTTTATAATCCAGATTATTTCCTGGGGGGTTGCCATTGTGACAAAGTCAAAATTTAAAAGCAATTAAAATTTTGCCTGGGGAGCCTCGTTAAGTATCGGAGCAGCATGTTGGCGGCTCTTTTTGGAGGGACTAAAAAGCAAGCTAACAGAATTATTTATAAATGAATCTGCCTGTGTCCCAAAAAGTGTAGGTGCTAATGTGCCAAAGCTGAATACGCTAACAACCATTTTCATAAAGGTAGTAAAATAACCATCGCGGCTTGTTCGTAGCAATGGCAAGTTATCGTAGACACCATGAATAAAGGCTTTGCCTTTATCTAAAGCACACGCTTCGCTATCCATTTTTTTCTCGATAGCAGTAATTGCCTTATATTTTTTGATAGCGAACTGTTCTGGCTTAGGAAGATATTTAATTTTTTCTTCCATTTTTGGATCGGCTATTAATAAATCTAATCCTGTTCCCGTTGTAACAATATTACCGACATTTGGATCAATACCGTAAGAAGGATTTTTGAGTTGGCTAGCCAATACCGCATCAATTTTGACTAATCCTTTAAATAAGTCCTCTTTCAAATGTTCTTTATAATTTTTGCATCCTTCATATAAAGTAGGAATTGCACCTTCAGCATTAATAAGTCGATCAAGCGTATCATCAAGTAAAAGCCTAGGTACATCCACATTGGCTTTAAAAAGCACGGTGTTTAAAAAGTAGCTGTCTGCTTTGAAACAATCAAAAGAAAAATATTCTTCATTATGTTGCATTTGATAACTGGAAATAATTGTGCCTGGTATTTTAAATTTAACAGGTTCTGCAGTTTTATATTTAGCAGCATCAATGTGATTAAATACCAAAGAGGATGTTTCGCTAGTTACTGTAAACGTACCATTTTGATAAGTGAGATCATGAGACGCTTTTTTGCTTACAGAAGCTTCTACACCATAAATATCTTTGCTTTCAGCTTCGTTAATTATTTGTTTGCATGTGCCATGGCAAACGACATGATAACCTTCATGCAAAATTGATTGAACATAAGCATCGTCTAATCGTTTATATTCGTTTTCGAACTCATGTGGTGAAAGATTAGGTAATAATACGTCTTTTAAAAATACTTTAAACTCGCGCTCTAAGTTGTCATCAATAGTTTCGGTATCTAGACCACGAGCATCCGCATATTGTGCAAAGGAATGTCCATTAAAAGTGAGGTTAGCAGTGGCATCTCTTAACAGCGCCCATTTCTGTGCTACTACATCACTGTTCGGTCGCATATACCACCCTCTATCTTTCATGTCCAAAAGATGGTGGTTAGCAGATGTTGCTAACGTGTCGCGGAGATATTTTTTGAATCGTGAAGTACTCATAGGTTCATTCACTTATTTATACTATTACTCAGAACATTTTAGCAGTGAATACTTATGGAAAACTTATGCGGTTAATTACAAAGATTTATCGCTAATCGGATTGCTGCAGCCATACTGTTTTCATCTGCCGCGCCAGTACCGGCAATATCAATAGCCGTGCCATGATCTACCGATGTTCGTATATAAGGTAATCCTAAGGTGACATTAACAGCATGACCAAAACCTGCATATTTCACTACAGGTAATGCTTGATCATGAAACATGGCTAATACGGCATCAGCTTGTTTTAGATATTTAGGTGTGAAAATGGTATCTGCTGATAAAGGGCCTTCTAAATTAAAACCTTGGAAATTTAATTCATTAATTGCTGGTGCAATAATATTAATTTCTTCTAATCCCAAGTGACCTTCTTCTCCAGCATGCGGATTTAATCCGCAAACCAATATATATGGATTTGAAATCTTGAATTGTTTTTTTAACCCAGCTTGCAGAACAGTAATCGCATTTTTAATTTTTTCTTTGGAAATAGCGTCGGCGACATCTTTTAACGGAAGATGTGTTGTAGCTAGCGCGACTTTAAGTTGATTTTCAACGACGAATAACATCACTGTATGTTTAACGCCGCTTGCATGTGCAAAAAATTCAGTATGTCCCGTAAAAGGAATGCCAGCCTTATTGATAATTGCTTTATGCACAGGCCCCGTTACGATAGCGTCAGCTTTTTTTTCAATACACATACTGGCTGCTTTCATCAGTGTTTTTAACACATATTCAGCATTTGCTGCAGACAGTTCGCCTGCTTTAGCGGGTTCATGAAGTGTAACAGGAAGGATGGTGAGCGCTCCGCGCTGATGCATTTTTTTCACGCCTTCCTGGTATTCATTTAATTTGATCGACAAATTGAGTTGCTTTGCTCGCTCTGTCAATAAATTAGGATCGGCAATCACAATTAATTCGTGTGACCATGATTGCTGTGCAATCTTGACGATAACATCCGGGCCGATACCAGCAGGTTCACCCGGTGTAATAAGAATACGAGTCGATTTTTTCTTATCCATTTAATTTCTTTGATTTGGAGTCAATAAATGCTTCTGCACGTAATCGTGATAACCATGTTTTCATGGCTTCTTGGTATTTGTGTTCGAGTAATAAATTTTCAACTTCTTTAAGTGTTGGCGTTGCTTTTTGTGGAGCAGTAGCGCGTACATCACCTAACTGAATAATGTGAAAACCGTTTGCTGTTTGAATAGGCCCTATCACATCTTTTTTCTGCATACGTGCTACTTGATTGGAAAACGCAGAAGGAATTTCAGGTAATTTACGCCAGCCAAGATCACCGGTTTGTATTTGATTTTTTGCATCAGGTGTTGGTTTTGTCACCTCTGCTAAAGTTTGACCTTGTTTTAATTGGGCAAACACAGTATAGGCACGTTTTTTTGCATCCGCTAATTCATTGGCTGACGGTTTATCTGCTACAGGAATGAGTACATCATTTAATTGATACTCTTTCAATCCATCATCTTGCCAAGTTTTCGATTTTATAAAATTAGAAATTTCTAATTTTGATACAGAGAGACGGCTAATGACTTCTTGTTGCTGTAAGCGTTGTAATGTTAATTGTTCACGTATCTCATTGCGATAATCTGGAACGCTCATTCCTTGTTGGCTAACGCGTTCATAGAGTGTTTTTACTGGAATTTGGTTTTGCTCTGCAATGTGGGTAATGGCTTTATTTAGCATGACATCTGTTATTTTAATACCCGCTGCTTTTGCCAACTGTAATTGCAATTTTTTATTGATGAGTTGATTTAACACTTCTTTTTCAAATGTATCATCGTTGCTGCCGGGTTGAACTTGAGCTGCTTGCATTCTAGCCATAGACATAGCGTGATCGAATTCGGATTTAGTTACTACATCATCATTAACAATAGCAACAATGCCATCGATTGATTGTTTATCGGATTTTGCATAGCTTGCACAGGATAATGCAGCTAGCAGGGTGCATGTGAGAAGTAATAATTTTTTCATTAAATTTCCTGCCCAAATTGTGGGTTATAACCTGAAATAGAACTTAGCAAGCTTTTCGGATTGCCGGAACCAACGTTGCCTAGGCCCTTAAGTGCGAATTGTATGTAGTATTGCGATGTATATTGAGGACTTCCATATTCTGACAAATTCGTAAATGTTCGCCCCCCAACTAGTCGCACAGCCCAGCAACAGGAGTCGTATTGTAGCCCATAAATGATGGTCTGAAAATGCAAGGAATTCCAATCTTCTGTCCAGCGGCCAACAGCGCTCCAATTTTCTACAACTGGCCAGGCAAACGAGAAATCGCTGAGTTTAAGGTTATTTTCTGCGTTATTTGTCACCACGCCAGATAAATAATCACCATTTCGTGCAAAGCTATAGCCTAGGTTAACTAGCTTGTCCGGCTGTGGCTGGTAGTGTAATGCCAGCGACGTATTATTAATTTGTTTGGAAACGGGGTTCCATAATGCCGTTGAGTTAAGTGACCATGCAGGATTCACGTTGTATTGTAATAATGCTGATAAAGGCGACAACCGCTGATAGTTAGCATGATTTGTCGGGTTGTCGGTACATTGCGAAGGACTATTGCAAAGTGTTACCAAGCGATTGGCAAAATAAACGATTTCACCCACGCCCATTCGTGCTTTTTCAAAACCGCTTTCCTGATCAATCAATCGTGAAGCAACACCGACACCTACTTGATTGGCATCGCCTATGCGGTCAATACCACTGAAACGGTTGTAATTGAATAATTGATCATACTGCAAGGCGTTTACGGTGGTGTCAAAGATGGGTATCTCTGATTGGTTTCGGTATGGGATGTAAGTGTAATAGATTTGGGGTTCTAGGGTTTGCTCAAAAGCATAGCCTAAGAATGTCCCCTCACGACTAAATGCAAGACCTGATGCAATGTCTAGAATTGGCACGGCACGTTTTATCGATCCAGGCGTGTTGGTTTGTTGTGTTTGGGTCAATTGATATTGAGTCAATGCTACTTGAGCGCGTGGATTAATATAAAACGAGCGCCAATAGAGAGGTAGATTAAGACCTGGTTGTAAATTTGCGCGATTGCCAATAGGCAGCAATGTATTTGAGCCTGGATCAGGCCGAATATCAAAATGAGTGACTTCACTATTAACAAAATAGCCAAGCCCAAAAATTTGATCAGGATAATCACCATTTAAAATTAATTGCGGAAAGCGTCGATATTGATTGGCTGCATTGACTTTGACGTTGATGGGATGCAGTGTTTCATAATTTTGAATACGGCCAGTAAAGTTCCAATTTTGTGATTTAAAATACAGATCACCTTCTTGTAATAATTGATTTTGCATGACTTCATTTAAGTTATTACCGAAGTCACGCATGTAGTAATCATCGCTTGCATAATTGTAATCAACATTACTCGACCAATGATCATTAAACTGAGAGTGATCACGCCAAATTAAACTCTTTCGTGTTGGGCTTGCATTTTCCAATCGATTTAATTCAGCTTGAGTAACGGAAATGGGCTGATTAAGAATATTAGGATTTGTGCCATACAGATCTTGTGCAGCTCGTTGATCATTCATAAACACTTGATCATTTGGCAAGACGTTTACTATAAAATTGCCACTGCTAGTGGTTGTTAAATACCGAAAGTTATCGCTTACTTGTACGCCACGCTTTGTTAGCAACCCCCCCGTGATGGTCATGTCATAATTGGGGGCAATATTCCAATAATAAGGTGCTAATACGTAAGGGCCCCATTTTCCGGAACCACCAAATGTTGGCCATAGAAAACCACTTTTACGCTGTTTATCAATCGGGAAATTAACATAAGGAGAGTAAAAAACCGGTACATCTTTGACTAACAGTCTGACGTTGGTTGCATACCCGCGTCCCGAATTTTTATTAAGAACAATATGGCTCGCTTTTAAGCGCCACGCCGGATTTTCTGGCGGACAAGTGCTAAAACTCGCGCGCGATAATTCATAAATACGCGGCTCGGTTTGAGAAATTTCATAAGCTTTGCCCCAGGCGGTCAATCCGGTAACTTTACGCGGTTTTTGTGTCTCTGTATGCGCAACATTTGTAGGCCCTGCAATTTGTCTACCATTTAATGTAGTGCGATAAAGCACATCAATCAGTGATTTACTTTTGGAGATAAAGTTATAGTGAGCTTGTTTTCCGACAATAAGTGTATTCGGTTCGCGCAAGTGCACATTGCCAATCATTTCCATGGAGCTTAATTTACCGGTTGCTGGATCGCGGTAAATATATGCTTTATTCGCGGTAATTTGTTGTCCTTCACGAGTAACCGTGACTTTGCCCTCGAGTACGGAGGTTGTTCGTTGTGAAAAAAGAGTTTGATTACTAGTAATTTCAACCGAATTCTTTTTTTCGACATCTACCGGATAAATAAACGGTGCTTCAAGATAGTACCCTCCACAATAATTTTCTGCGCTATCTACCCAGCCTAATTGTTTAGCAAGTGTTTCATGAGCAAGCGTATGGGTGATAACAGGCGCAGTTTGAGCTGGTTCGCCAGCGAAAATAGCATTGATAGGGGAAAGACAAAGTAAAGTGAGTGCAAGTTTAACGCAGTCATTGCGAGTCACGGCGTTGCCATGACAATAAAGTATTTTACTCAGAGAGCGGAGTGTTGTTTTTTTTCTTGCAGACATTTCATGCTTCCTGAGCTATATTCTTCCGAGTAAAAATTTAGATTGTTCAAACACATCCTATTTCATTATTTTTCATGACGGCCTTTATTAATGTTTAGCAAGTGTAGCGAAAAGGTAAATGTAATGGAATCCGCAGATGCGCGAAAATCCGCATTGACAGAATGGTTATATTCAACTTGCAATTTGAAAGGGTTCAAACTCACATCCTTGGCGGGTGATGCGAGTTTTCGCCGTTATTTTCGTCTACATTTCGATAATCATTCTTTTATTGCAATGGATGCGCCGCCACCAAAAGAAAATTGCCGCCCGTTTGTTAGTATTGCGAATGCATTGAGCCATATCGGTCTTTCAACGCCCTCTGTTGCTCAGCATGATGTAGAGCGCGGGTTTTTATTATTATCCGATTTTGGTGATGCGACGTATTTATCCATATTAAGATCAGACAATGCAAGTGAGCTTTATACCAACGCATTAAATGCGCTAGCAATTCTTTCCCAATGTCAGTATGTGCCTGATCATGTTATACCGCCTTTTACCGCGGATTTTATGTACAAAGAATGGGAGTGGTATAAGGAATGGTTTCTGGATAAATGGTTAGGCATGAATTTGCAAAATGAAGCACATGCGCTTGATGATTGTTATAAACTCATCGTTCAATCTGCCGTTCAGCAACCTCAAGTCTTTATGCATCGTGATTTTCATTCTGCTAATTTAATGCATTTATCCGAGGAAGCGGATGTAAAACGTGTTGGCATTTTAGATTTTCAAGATGCGTTTATCGGGCCGCTTACTTATGATCTCGCATCGCTATTGCGTGATTGTTATATTGCTTGGCCTGATGATAACGTACGTTCCTGGGCGCTTTATTATCGCGAGATACTCTCGCAACAAAATCGATTAAATATCGATGAGCAAACTTTTTTACGTTGGTTTGATTGGATGAGTGTACAACGTCATTTAAAAGCGTTAATGACATTCGCACGTAAACAAGTGCGTGATCAGCAACCGAATTATTTACAACATATTCCACGTACATTAAATTATTTGTTAATGGTCAGTGAGCGCTATGTTGAATTAAAACCATTGCATGATTTTTTATTGTTAAGAGTATTGCCGAAAGTGCAACAGGTGATGTCATGCGAGCAATGATTTTAGCAGCAGGCCGTGGTGAACGTATGGCTGAATTAACAAAACATACACCTAAACCTTTATTGAAAGTTGGCAAACATTACTTAATCGATTTTTCTATTCGCAGTTTAGTTAAAGCAGGTATTTCAGATATTGTTATCAATGTTTCATATCATGCAGATCAAATTAAAGATGCATTAGGCAATGGTGCACGTTATGGCGTAAACATTTTTTATTCGGAAGAAAAAGAACGTTTGGAAACGGGTGGTGGAATTGTTAATGCATTGCCATTGTTGGGAGCTGATCCATTTGTTGTGTTGAGCTGTGATGTTATTACTGATTTTCCATTAGATAAATTAACGAAAATTCCTGCTGGTCTTGCGCATTTGGTGGTGGTGACAAATCCGCCGTATCATGCTCGCGGTGATTTTGGATTGCATGAAGGACGATTGAACTTTGAAAC
>DAIEGU010000033.1 GCA_027356065.1 Gammaproteobacteria bacterium | reverse complement strand
ACGGGTCCAGCTAAAGAACCCCCAAAAGTGCTCAATCTGAGTTAAGCCGCCTTCCAAAAGTACTGTCGAAGGTGTATTTCAACAATTTTAGCCATTTCCCCAACATCAATATTTCCTGTGCTTTTCTGAAAACTGTATCGTCCTGCAAATAAAACATGCACCCAAGCAATGGGTGAAATTCTTGCGAATTCATCAATAACGTCTTGTGAGGCATTCTCGCGAATCATTTTTTGATAAACGGTATTTAAAATAGTGCTATTGTAAGCGATGATGCAATTAGCAATGAGCCTTGCAGCATGAGCACTGACACGATTGTCCATTATCTTTCTGCCTTTGAAAATACCATTGTAAATTTTTCTGATGAATCCTTGTAGCTGGTGGTATGCTTCTGTTCTATTCCTGGCAGTGCGTATCGCTTTTCTAAGTTGCATACTGTCAATTAAATTTAACACATGAATGCTCTTAAAAATTTTATTGTACTCAAACAATGCGGCTCTCAGTCTAACGTAACGAGCATGGGAATTTAATTTTCTAATGATATTGCTTTGCGTATTTTCTTGCATTATCAGCGATAGTAACACGCGTAATATCCCTCTTTTTTGTGATTTTATTCGATCAATATTAATTTTTCCCTTTGGTTGTAAAATGCCAATATAAGTATCGGGTGATTTGACTGAATATAAATCATTAGCCACTTCTCTAACGTTTTTAATGCTAGGAACATATGCAACATCTATTGCATCTAGTGCGACAAAATTAAGTTGGTTTAACGAGTGATTATCACCTGTTACCATATCAATATCGACATCAGTTTTGTTGCTGTAGATCATGTCAAAAAGAGAATGACCTTCATATTCATTAAGTCCAATATTTTTTGCGTTCACAGCAACAAAGTTTGCAATTAAAGTATACAAGGATATTCCTTGTCCTTTACCAAAATATTTTTTTGAGTATCTCGATTGTATCGTGCTATCGCTGGTAGCGAATTTTTGTCCATCAGTATCTGCCAAAAGTTTATCATTTAATAAGTCCCATTGCGTAAAGATAGGTAATGAGCATATGTAATTGCTGACCATATCATTAACGGCGCATAATGTATCAACACGAATGAAATCTTCGCGTGTTGAACGCAAGAGATTGAAATTAAGGTCTGACATTTCAGCCATTTTGGTTTCACCGATGCCAAAAGCTTGTGACATTAAGCAAGCATTCAAAGCCAGTGCATCAGGCGTTTTTCTTTTGGTATATCGATCCTTCATGTGAGTAAATCCGTTCCACATATCAATGCGATTGCCAATAAACATAATCACATCAGCTAATTCAACTTGGGGCAATGTTTTAAAGAAAGCATCATCCAGCTTCTCACTGCTATCGTAAAGCAAGCTCCAATCATGTTGACCTGTTTTTGTTTCCTTGATATTAAAACCAGAATTGTTTCCCTGTTGAATATTTTCTGTCGTCTTTTCCCAAATATCATCAAGCATTGTAATAGCGTCATCTAATCTTTCATCACAATAAATCGGAATTTTTGGATAACCGAATTCAGCAGAAATTTTTTCAACGTCATCAACTAACGCATCATCAACTAAATCCTGATCAATGTCGCAATAAGAAATACTGTCATTACAATAAAGCACGCCTCTATCAAGTTGGTGATACATTTTTTGATAGACATAAAATTCAAATAAATAGGGATCAACATGTTCATCAGTTGATTCACGTTTAAGATAAGGAGTTATACTCTTTGGAATAGTAAGCCCAAGGTCATCTGATAATTTAAACATCGCTGGATTTTTCCCGGCAGCGTAATGAGTTTTAAGCAAATTGATCAGCTCCATAACTTTATTGTCTTTTTTGTAATGCTCAAAATGTACAGCCAATAATATTGGACGAAGATATAACGAAAACATACGTGATGATTTTAAATAAAATTCCCATTTGGCGGCGGTTTTATCAAAGGTGTTACCGTGAAGAAATTTGGCTAATGCTGAAAATTGCTCCTCAGGTAAAATGCTATAAGCCGCTTGGTTTAGCGCATCATGATTCAAATCTTTATTACGTTTAGGAAACCATTCAAGGAACTGAGCTAATTTTGGAAAATCTGCAACAACAGATGCACTGTGTTCCATCATTGCTATTCCTGCATATGTTTTACCAGCTTCCATGATGGTTCTTGTATGGTACATAAAACTGGTAATGAGATTATCCATTATTTGTTGATAGCGGTGATAAACAAAACATACCACATGTAGCCACTGTTGCGGCTTGCTTAATTGTCTCAATCTGGATGCTGCATATTGTTCAGCAACATCAGCATAGTAACGTACGGCATTTTTAGACAGCTTGAGCGATGGTATAAAAATTTTAGCGAACTCATATAAATCAGCAATTTCTTCAGCTTTATTAACCTCAGTTCTAATTGCTGTATATTGAAAATCTTTTTGATCAGCACGTAAGATATTAAGTTGACTGATTCCATCAGTCCTGTTAATTAAAGATGATAATTGTGCTTGTATCGATGCAGGCATGGACAAGATAATTTGATCAAGTCGTTTTTCTTCAGCAGAAAAAGCAGCGCTAAACATATCCTGTAACGTACGATAGGTTGGAATGATTATCTGCTTGCTGTTTAAATAATCTAATAATTG
>DAIEGU010000176.1 GCA_027356065.1 Gammaproteobacteria bacterium | reverse complement strand
TTTTCATTAATATTTAGATCCTTCACAGGCAAAAAACGCCTGTTCAGGATGACACATTTGAATTATGCAACAATGCCTTGCGGGGGAGGAGGGCGACAACTACAATTATTTACCCACACTGATAACAACTTATCTTCTCGCCTGAAAAAACTTGCTAAGTATGTCACCACATTCTTCTTTCAACACCCCACCGGTAAAATCAACACGGTGATTTAAGAATGGTAATTCAAGTGCGTGCATTTGAGTCATAATCGCGCCGGTTTTAAGATCACTTGCACCATAAACAAGTCTTTTAATCCGTGCATGCACCATTGCACCTGCACACATCAAACATGGCTCAAGCGTGACATACAACGTGCTATCAATCAGTCGATAATTATTGATTGCATTCGCCCCGCATCTTAATGCAATGATTTCTGCATGCCCACTGGGATCGTGTTGCGAAATAGGTGCATTATGACCTTCACCAATAATTTTTTGATCCAACACTAATACCGCACCAACAGGTACCTCACCTGCTTGTTCTGCTTGCCGCGCAAGCTCGAGCGCTCTTTGCATCCACACTATATCGTATTCGTTTGTCATCATAATTAAGGAGAATATGACAGTATTTTTTCAATACAATTATTCTGTATCACTTTTCCCATTTTATTTGTTTTAGTATCTCTGACAAACGAGAATAGACCCATATTACCTACTAAATGATTTATACAGTGATGTCGATAAGACATATATATTTTTAAATATAATACTTGCGCATCAGTATGGCCTGTATTGTTATCAGCAATATATGTGCGTAAATAATTCATCATTAGAATATGCATGCTAGGAGGAACATCGAATGCGTAAGCTGCTAATGTTTTCAAATATAAACACTCCAATGAACTAATACTTTTATTAGTATTTATCCTGGTACGATCTTTTTCGCATAATTGTAATTGCTTCATTAAATATGCAGCAATTTCATGACGTTTTGAAACAGAAAAAATTTGAATTAATTTAAGTAAATTTCCACACATTAATTCTTTACTATCATCATGTTTATTACTCAAAATAATATCTGCAACCTGATTACATTCTTCTTCTAATTTTTTATCTTTATATTGCAACAAGGCATCCAAAACCACTTCGTTTATTTCTTGCTGATCATTGAATAATTTAGCCAATAAAATTTGACACACTTCTTCTTCTAATTTTATTGGCGTAATATTTTTTAATTCAATTAACGCGAAGTACGCTTGAGGCGCCAACACTGATAAATCAACAAGTTGAATAATAAGTTCTAGCATTTTATTTTGCTGTGTCACATTTCTAGGATGAACAAGATGAGGCCTTAATCCAGCAAATGTTTTTATACATTCCGATTTGATTTCTATACTTTCATCATTTTTTAATAGTTGCATTAAAGCATTAACCAGTTCTAATAAATTTTCAGCATCAGCTAAATGAATTATTCCTCGCATACAGGATTTACGTAATTCAATACCACTCTCTACCTTATTCATCAATTCAAATAATTCTTTAAAATATTTTTCCGAATTAAAATTCGGTACATATTTTTTAAACTTCATCAATTCTTCATGTGCTATACACTGCATTAATTTATTGGAATGCTGCTCTACACACGAGACAATATCCTCCATAATTAAAGACATTTCGGTAGAGGCCAATTCAGCTGTTGATTCATTCTTTTCAAATTTTCTTAGTTGCGGAAGCAATTGCGTCAGCGCACGCATTGCACTACTACCAAACTCATCATTAGTATTTTTTAAATTATGACGTAACTTAGCAATAATTTTTTGCAAGTGAGAAAATGTGAAAAAACCCGATAATTGAGCTGACACTGTTTGTATAGCATCAACTGAAGATTTGTCCAAATCCATGCTTACAACTAAATCATCAACCAATAAATCTGCTTTAGTTTGAAAATTTTGCATGTCTTCTTCTTTAATCATTTGACGACCAAAAGAAAAAACCGAATCACACAACGCTATAATACGATCCCTGTAAGGTGTATTAAAAAATCCTCGAAAAGTATTAAACAAATGCACTAATGCCTTCTCAACTATTTCTTTCGATAACCTATTTCTCAATTCCAAAATTACAACCCGTGCTTTATCTCCATTTCCACCAGTAGAAATCATTTCTTGTAACAAGAATTCCCCTATTTCACTTTGAACTTCATCAGGCATCCATCGAGAAAAAACACTTAACATGTTTATTAATTCACATCGCTTAACTGCATTAGACTCTCCAGTAATTTGAGGAAGCAATGCACCTGTATATCGCACTACCAAATCCTTCCAAAGGTTTTGATATTGATATTGTTTTTCTAAAAGATCTCGAACCTCGGATTTAATTAATGAATGATATTCATCAAAAACAGATAGGAATGCGATGATAACTTCATTTATTTTATTAAAGTCCCCAATCGATTCAACTTTCCTTTTTGGCGGATAAGTAAGATATCTTGAATCATCATTTTTTTTTGCAAGCATTGTATTGGCTTGCTCTAACAAACTGTTTGATCGGTCGAGTTGTTTTTTTTGAGTAACGAGTTGCTTTTTTTGACCAATTTTCAGATATCGATAATTTAATAAAATAAATGTTTGCGTGAGTGAACCCGTTTTATTTAGTATTTCAAGCATTTTTCTTACCAAAAAAATTTCTTCTGATTCAGGACTGACTGCTTGTTTAGCCACATAAGAAACTGACTGCTGTTTGGGTAATATATCATTCAATAATTTTTTCAGAATACTGACTGGATCTTCGCTTACGTTAAGTCCTTTTAAAATCGTTTCAATAATAGCGGGAATTGGCATAGCACATATCCTCAGAGACTATCTAGGTGAATTGTCTCTATTTATAACATGAATTAAATGATCAGAAGCAATAGGGATACGCTTTACTTATTCCCACTCAATTGTTGCGGGTGGTTTGCCTGAAATATCGTAAGTGACGCGAGAAATTCCTCGAACTTCATTAATAATACGATTTGAAATGGTTGCTAAAAACTCATAAGGAACACGTGCCCAATGTGCTGTCATGAAATCAATTGTTTCAACAATACGTATTGCAATAACATGATCATATTGTCGAGCATCGCCTATGACCCCAACCGATTTAATAGGCAAAAACACAGCAAAAGCCTGACTCACTTTGTCATATAAATTTTGCTTATATAATTCATCAATTAAAATTGCATCTGCGTGACGTAATTTTTCTACATACTCTTCTTTGATTTCGCCCAAGACACGCACGCCAAGACCTGGCCCTGGAAACGGATGACGATTTAATAATTCAGAAGGCAAACCTAATTCAACACCTAATTTTCGCACTTCATCTTTGAATAATTCACGCAATGGCTCAATTAGTTTCAATTGCATATCTTGCGGCAATCCACCTACATTGTGGTGAGATTTAATTAAATGCGCTTTTCCTGTTTTAGTAGCAGCAGATTCAATGACGTCAGAATAAATTGTTCCTTGTGCTAACCATTTTATATTGGTTAATTTCACCGCTTCCGCATCAAATACATCAATAAATTTTTTGCCGATAATTTTACGCTTCTTTTCTGGATCATCCGCACCAGCAAGTGCTGCATAAAAATCATGTTTTGCATTAACACTAATTAAATTAATGCCAAAGTGTTTTTCAAATAAGATTTGAACTTGCTCTGCTTCATTTAATCGCAGCAAACCAGTATCCACAAATACGCAAACCAATTGATCGCCAATCGCTTTATGCAGTAACAAAGCAGCCACAGAAGAATCCACACCACCTGATAAAGCAAGAAGCACTTTATCACTGCCTACTTGCTTACGGATCAAATCAATTTGCTCTTTGATAATATTTTTGGAATTCCAATTTGGTTTACAACCGCAAATATCTAGCACAAAGCGCTCAAAAATTCGCTTGCCTTGGCGCGTATGAAAAACTTCGGGATGAAATTGCAATCCATAAAATTTACGCTTTTCATCTGCCATGCCAGCAATAGGACAATTGGTTGTACTCGCTATGGTAACAAAAGAAGACGGCAACGTACTGACATGATCGCCATGACTCATCCAAACATCTAATAAAGATAATCCATCATCAGCAACATGGTCTTCTATGCCTTGTAGCAAGACTGATTCTTTCGCTATAGCAACTTGCGCGTAACCAAATTCCCGCTTGATACCTTGCTCTACTTTGCCGCCTAATTGCAGCGCCATCGTTTGCATACCATAGCATATGCCAAGCACAGGACAACCAAGCTCAAATACAAGCTTAGGTGCACGCAGCGTTTCTGCCAATGTCACGGTTTCAGGGCCGCCAGAAAGCACAATACCTGTTGGATTAAAATGAGTAATTTCTTTATCCGATAGGTGAGCAGAATGTACTTCGCAATACACACCAATTTCACGAATGCGTCGTGCAATTAATTGCGAATACTGTGAACCAAAATCTAAAATCAAAATTCGTTGAGCATGAATGTCCATCATTATAAATACTTCTCGTCTATATTATAGTTAGGTGCTTCTTTTGTAATTTGTACATCATGCACGTGGCTTTCACGCACGCCTGATGGAGTCACTCGAATAAAATCTGGTTTCTCGTGTAATGTTTTAATATCAGCACAACCGGTATAACCCATACCTGAGCGCAATCCGCCCATGAGTTGATTAACAATATTCACCATGCTGCCTTTGTAAGGCACACGGCCTTCAATACCTTCCGGCACTAATTTTTCTGCAGAAGCGGATGCATCTTGGAAATAACGATCACTTGAACCGTGACGTTGTGCCATTGCACCTAATGAACCCATACCACGATAAGATTTATATGAACGGCCATGATATAACTCAACTTCGCCTGGCGCTTCTTCTGTACCCGCAAATAAACCACCGACCATGACTGCTGATGCACCCGCAGCTAACGCCTTGCAAACATCCCCTGAATAACGAATACCGCCATCTGCAATAATGCCGACATGACTATGTATTAGTGCTGAACTTACATTTGAAATAGCCGTGATTTGTGGAACGCCCACACCGGTGACAATACGCGTTGTGCAAATTGACCCAGGGCCTATACCAACTTTAACCGCATCAGCACCTGCATCAGCCAATGCTCTTGCTGCATCGCCAGTTGCAATATTACCCGCGATAACAGACACATTAGGATAGTGCCGCTTAAGCCAGCGAACACGATCAATCACATTTCTTGAATGTCCATGAGCAGTATCAACAATAATGACATCAACACCTGCAGTTATTAATGCTTCAACACGTGCCTCTGTATCTGCACCTGTTCCAACTGCAGCACCGACACGTAACTGGCCTTGCGAATCTTTGCACGCAAATGGTTTTGCTTGATCTTGTAAAATATCTTTGACGGTCACCATGCCTTGCAATTGAAAACTGTCATTGACTACTAATACTTTTTCAATGCGATGCTTATGCAATAGTTTTTTTACTAACTCCCTATCAGCGGTTTCTTTCACCGTCACCAGCCGTTCTTTAGGTGTCATGAGATTAGCAACAGGTTGATCCAGATTAATTTCAAAGCGCAAATCTCGACTAGTTACAATACCAACTACATGGTTGTTATTTTCTACAATGGGAAATGCATTAAAATTATATTTCTTACTCAGCTCAATAACTTCTCTAACCGTTGTTTGTGGTGAAATGCTAATCGGATCTTTTACCACACCGCTTTCAAAGCGTTTTACTTTTCGCACATGCAGTGCTTGCTCTTCAATCGACATATTTTTATGAATAATTCCCAACCCGCCTTCTTGCGCAAGCGCAATAGCAAGCCGTGCTTCTGTCACTGTATCCATTGCAGCTGAAAGAAGTGGGATATTGAGTGTGATTTGCGATGTTAAGTTGGTTTTTAGATCAACGTCTTTTGGCAACACCGATGATTCACCAGGTAATAGAAGAACATCATCAAATGTAAGCGCTAATTCGTTTTGTGCTAGGCGTGGCATGTTAATTCCCCTACTATAGTAAATTTGCAGGTTAAAATTAACGGCTCATTATACATATTTTCTGGCCAACTAATAGAGTTTTTCATGAAAAAAGATTATTTTCTTGGTATTACTGAAGAAGGGTTCCATAGAATTGTCTATCGAGAGTGGGGATTATCCGAAAAAAACTCGATTCCTATCATTTGCGTCCATGGGTTAACTCGTAATAGTGGTGACTTTGATAAGCTTGCTGCTTATCTAGAACATCAGGGAAACCATATTTTTTGTCCTGATATCGCCGGCCGCGGCGAGAGCAATTGGCTTAAGAATCCGTTGAATTACACTTATGAACAATACACCAGTGACATGACAAGCATGATTGCAGTTACCGGTGCCCATCAAGTTGACTGGATAGGCACATCCATGGGCGGCTTGATCGGCATAGTATTAGCATCATTACCAAACTCACCTATTCGCCGTTTAGTGTTAAATGACGTAGGCCCGCATATTTCTACTCAGGCACTGGCGAGATTAACCAATAAAGTGGGTGTTATACCGATTTTTAAATCTTTTGCTGAAGCTAAGACATTTTTCAAAACGTATTTTGATGAGTTTGGCATTATCGATGAAACTGATTGGGACAAATTTACAACAGATACTGTTTATGAAAAATCGCCAGGACAAATTGTTTTTAAAATGGATCCTGCGGCAAGAATTACGCCTGCGAAAAGTAAATTAGCATGGCAAGTTATTTTGCATCCACAAAAAGCTTGGGAAGGTACATTGTTTGATGTGGACTTGTGGCAATTATGGCGCAATGTTAAATGTCCCGTACTTGTTATTCGCGGCAAACGTTCTGATATTTTAGTGCCGAGCACCATTGAGAAGATGAGAGAGATTCACCCTAATACTGATGTCATTGAAATTGATAATGCAGGTCACGCACCTGCTCTGCTTGATGTTAAACAACATGCAATGATTCATCAGTGGTTGATGGGATAATCCTCCCTGCAACAAGTGCAGGGACAAACCGGAGGAGACACACGAAATTTTTCAGTATATTATCTCCCGCATGCAACCAATCGAATCAAATCAACACGAAGAAATTTACACCGTTAGCCGGCTAAACAACACGGTTCGTTTTCTTTTAGAAGATACGTTCGCTTCAGTGTGGGTTGAAGGTGAGATTTCAAATTTTGCTGCACCTAATTCTGGTCACTGGTATTTCTCGCTAAAAGATCCATCAGCACAAGTTCGTTGTGCCATGTTCAAAGGCCATCAGCGCAAATTAGGGTTTCAGCCAAAAGATGGCATGCATGTGCTTATCAAAGCAAAAGTCAGCTTGTATGAAAACCGAGGCGAATTCCAACTCATTGCTGAAGACATGGAAGAACGTGGCGAAGGTAAATTACGCCGTGCTTATGAAGCTTTACGTAAGAAATTAGAAACAGCTGGATTATTTGACGCTGCGCATAAAAAACCGCTACCTGCTTTTCCAAAGCAAATTGGTGTCATCACTTCTGCAACTGGCGCTGCTATTCGCGACATTTTAACTGTCTTAAACCGTAGACATGCGTGTGTACCTGTTATTATTTATCCTTCTTTAGTTCAAGGTGACACGGCTGCCGCAAGCATTGTTTCCGCAATGAAAATAGCAAACCAGCGCAAAGAATGTGATGTGTTAATTCTGGCACGAGGCGGCGGCTCACTAGAAGATTTGTGGCCGTTTAACGAAGAAATCGTTGCACATGCTATTTATCAAAGTGAAATTCCAATCATCAGCGGCGTAGGTCACGAAGTTGATTTTACTATTGCTGATTTTGTCGCTGATAAACGCGCCCCCACTCCATCAGCCGCAGCAGAAATTGTAGCACCTGATAGCGCTGAATTATTACAAACCTTGGTACGTGATAAACAACATTTACAACAACAATTAGCTCGCAAAATAAATCTTGTTAAGCAGCAATTGGCTTGGATGCAAAAGCATTTACAACAACAGCATCCTAAACGTCGCTTAGCAGAAAAAATGCAACGCCTAGATTTTTGCGAACTAGCATTTGTGCAATTAATCAATCGCGCCATCACCAAACAACAAACTAAAATTAACGATTTAAATACAAAATTGCAGCGCTTAACTCCGACGCATAGTATTCGGGCTGCACTACATCAACTACATCTGCAACAACAAAAACTAAATACGTTAATGGTGATGAAAATAGGTAAAGCAGAATCAGCACTTGCTAATAGCGCTGCAAAACTTGATGCATTGAGCCCACTTGCAACGTTAAAACGTGGATATGCCATTGCCACTGATCAAAATCAACATGTATTACGTCAGGCAAATGAAAGCGCGATCGGTGAGGAAATTCATGTGCGGCTAATGCAAGGCACACTAGATTGTGTTGTGAAGAAAGTTAATTCGACTGAGTAAGCAATTTATTTCTTTCGTTATTGTTGAGTAGATTAAGTATTTCTTGATGAAGTAAAGCCGTTCGCGCGGATGAATTTCTGTTCCCTGAAAAATCGCCGTTCGTTGATAAATCTCCGTTCGCCTGTAGGGCATTGTTGCATAATTCAAATGTGTCA
>DAIEGU010000175.1 GCA_027356065.1 Gammaproteobacteria bacterium | reverse complement strand
TTTTCATTAATATTTAGATCCTTCACAGGCAAAAAACGCCTGTTCAGGATGACACATTTGAATTATGCAACAATGCTCCCCGCAAGGGGGAGGGTTAGGATATTGTTGTTTTCAATACACACAGCACTTAACTATTTGTTCAATAAGACTTATTTTTAAAATACCCATTTAAGAAATGTCTACTATTATTAACTATATATAGATAAATTTTAAATGAGGTATTTATGTCAGGTCCTAAAGATTTAGAGCCAAGTTATCATCAATTGACGGAAGGCTTACAACAAGGGCCGAGAATGAAAGGGCATGCGACGCAATATTTTGAGAAAGTGATGCATGCATTTTTAGATCCAACAGCAAAAGTTGAGTGTCGATATAATATGTTGGGCGAATTAGAAGTTAGCGTGCAAAGTAAAACTAAGAACGAGACTTATAATCTTACTAAAATATTAGAGCATCACCCCGACTTCGAACAAATCAGTTTTACAGATAAGCAAATCAAGCAATATGAGAATTTTTTTCTTCATAAATTCGAGAATGAGAAAAAAGCTGTTCTTACACGCAAAGATTATGCAAAAAGCGAAGGTAAAGATAAAAATAGATTACAGTATGGTGAAAAATTAGCAACTACACTTTATACAACAAATTTTTATCAGGAAATTAATAGTTTCCTGCGAAAATTTGGGCGTTTTGATGTGGATGCTAAAAGTCAAAATGCTGAAGAGTTAAGTTTGTATGTTAAAGAAGTTACGTTAGCAGCGGCATTAACTTCTCATGGTTTGTCAAAACCAGAACAAGAAAAATCAGATGATGACGAAAAAGCATTAACTATAGAAGCTATCTTGGCTCAAAATGCGGAAGACTTAAAAACCCATGCGCAATTCAGTACGGAAACACTTTACCGAGGTGAAAAAATCCATAATTTTAGTGGCGAGAAGCGATTTGAACAAAAACTTGAGGCTATTGAAAATAAAATACCGTTAAACCAATCAGGCTTGACTAGTACGTCCAAAGAAGATTCAGTTGCAAAGGATTTTCTTAAACTAGGGTCGCCAGGTAGGCATGAGATTATAACCGAAATTGAACAGCCTCAAGCAAAAAATCCACTTGGCAAAGATGTTTCTAAATTATCAGCAGTTAAAAAAGAAAGCGAAGTGCTCTATCCCCATGGTACTCAATTTCTTTATTACAAACATGAAGCAGAGTATCAAAACAGTAGTGTTCTTTCTGCTATTCCAGTTAGAACAATAGAAGGTATTGATCCTTTCTCTTATTCCCATAGTGAAATGAAGGTCAGGACTAATTTAATTCATGCGCGTGAAGAACTTAATAAGTTTGAATTTAAATATGGACAAGATAATGCAGTGGAAGAGTTAGTAGAAAAAATGAAGATGATGCTTGACCAAGCCATTACAGATTTTGATAGCAAAGCGGATAATCAAAAATCGAAAGCTGAAAAAATCGCCCAATTGTCTGCTATTCGAGAAAGTTGGGTGGAAAGAATAAAAAGTGTAGCCGATGAATCTGTTAAAAAATCATTTAACGAATTTTCAAAAAAATTCAACTTTATATTTGTAGATGCTTTTCTTGATCCAGGACTTGGTTTGACGGAAGCGTCTACTCCAAAGCAAATGCGCATGTTAACACGAATAAGTATTTCTCAGCTTAGTAATAGTGAAAATTTAAAATCTGATGATGTGGGTCAGTTTATTAATGCTGTTTCAACACATAAAGAACTTTATGAAACTGCCGCTCAATCAATGGGTAATAAAGATAGTAAAAATAAAACTGATTTTCATAAAATAATTGAAAAATCTCCTGTGCACACACTAAAGTTAGTTGATGTTTTTTTGCAAAATGCAAATAATCTTCCTTTAGTTTTGCAAGTATTAGCAGAAAGAGGTGATAAAAATAAAACAAGATGGATCAGCTTAGGAGATAAATCAACGCGAGCAGATAAACAAAATATTGCTGATTTAGTTTCATCTGCTGTTAAAAAATTAAATGTAACCGAAGCAAAAGAATTATTACAAGAAATTAAAGCAGCGGAATTTAACAAAACGTCACCCTATTATGGATTGTATGAAAAGTGGAATATTTTGGGATTGGTTGCTATTAAAGGTAAAACAAAATTATTCAGGCAGCTGATGGATGCACTTGAAGATCATTGTAAACATGGAGCAAGCGTTAGTGAAAAATCTATTTTGCTAGACAACTCTGTATTAACAAAGACACATGCAGAAGATAATACCAATAGCTATGATGGATTAAACCATACAGGTTTGTTTCATCCAACGACTACTTGGCAGAAAGCTAAGCCTAAAGAAATGCTCAATTCAAAAGATGGCGATTCTGATGGTGATCGTGAAAATCCAGAAAACCATCATTTTGAAAATCATTAATAGACTTGAAGAAAATCTTAGGAGAATGTAAAGGCTGTCTAAAAAGAGAGCCTTTACATTTACTATCTACTTAATCCGCAGCAGAGAATATGCAGTGAATTTGATTACCTACCGTGTAATTAGTGTCATCTTTATTTAAATAAAATATGACATTTAAGTTTTGTTCTGAGTCTGAGCTATCATTGTAAACTTCAAATGTGATTACATTCTTTCGAATAGTTACATTTTTAACGGTCGCTGCTTTATGGCCGACAACATCTACAATAGCATCAGGTTTACCATTAGCAGGTGTTGCTGGTGTAAAGATGCAAGTTGCATTAATTAAAGGAATAAATTGATGATTAGCCAACAACGTTACTTGCATAGGCGCGTCATTTTTAGCAATCCATTGACAATGTGTTTCTGTAGAAGAAATAAAATCAATTTTTAAATTATCTGACGAGCAACTTCTTTGTGCTGTTGGTAAAGCAAATGCAGGTAATGTAATAAAAGCAAGCATTGCAAAGGTAAATATTTTTATTTTCTTCATTATAACGACTCCTTGATTTGAGTTTAAATCTTTGCGGATTGTTGCAAAAATTCAAAATAAAAACAAGTTTCTTTGCAAACGACAGAATAAATTTTCTTGTGTAATACTGGCATTAATTAGCATAAAATGTGCCTCTGTAAGTTAAGAAGCATGGAGCTAACATGGCTTATACAGTAGCGCATTTTATTAATGGTCGATTGCTTGCATCAGCAGAGAAACAATTACCGCTCTTTAATCCTGCTACAGGTGACACCATCGGACACGTTTTGGCAGCAAATGGAAAAATTGTTAATTCAGCAATTGATGCAGCTAAAGTAGCGTTTCAAACATGGTCAACTACAACGCCTGTGCAACGTGCAAAAATTCTATTTCGATATAAAGAATTGATAGAAAAAAATTTAGAAAGCCTTGCAACATTAATCACGCAAGAACATGGCAAAACAATTGCAGAAGCAATGGGTTCTATACAACGTGGACTTGAAGTAGTTGATTATGCATGTGGTATTCCTAATCATTTGAAAAGTAATTTCACTGAAAGTGTGGCAGCAGGTATAGATAGTTATTCTCTGCATCAGCCATTAGGTGTTTGTGTTGGGATCACTCCTTTTAATTTTCCAGCGATGATTGGTCTTTGGATGTTTCCTATGGCAATCAGTTGCGGTAATACATTTGTATGGAAACCATCAGAAAAAGATCCATCGTGTTCAATACGTCTTGCTGAATTAGCAAAAGAAGCTGGCTTACCAGATGGCGTACTCAATGTTGTACAAGGTGATAAAGAAACGGTTGATGCATTGTTAATACATCCAGATGTGAAAGCAATCAGTTTTGTTGGGTCATCTTTCGTAGCTGAACACGTATACAAGACAGCAATGACAAATGGAAAACGTGTACAAGCATTTGGCGGAGCAAAGAACCATTGTATTGTCATGCCTGATGCAGATCTTGAGCAAACAACAGATGCAATTGTGACATCAGCTTATGGTTCTGCTGGTGAACGCTGCATGGCTATTTCTGTTGTTGTAACAGTAGGTGATGATGTTGCTGATACATTAATTTCTAAAATGAAAAAGAAAATTGCCGATTTAAAAGTAGGCCCAGGTACAGTAGCTGATGTTGATGTGGGGCCCTTGATAACACAAGCGCATTGGGAACGAGTGAAATCATATATCGAGATCGGAAAAAAAGAAGGTGCAACTTTACTCATTGATGGTAGTGAATATAAACCTGAAAAATATGCTGCTGGATTTTTTATGGGTGCAAGTTTATTTGATCATGTCACACCTAATATGCGTATTTATCAGGATGAAATTTTTGGACCGGTATTATCTATTGTAAGAGTGAAAGATTTTGATAGCGCACTAAAATTAGTAAACGAACATGAATATGGAAATGGTACTGCTATATTTACGCGTGATGGTTATATAGCAAAACAATTTGCTGATAAAGTGCAAGCAGGTATGGTTGGCATTAATGTACCTGTACCAGTCCCTGCTGCGTATCACAGTTTTGGTGGTTGGAAACGCTCAATTTTTTCTGATATTGGAATGTATGGTATGGAAGCAATACGCTTTTATACACGATTAAAAACAGTTACCCAACGCTGGTTTCCGAGGACATTAGCATGACAATAGGATTTATTGGATTAGGACACATGGGCGAACCCATGGCATCGAACTTATTAAAAGCCGGTTATAAAGTACATGTATATGATGTTGCGCCTGAAGCTGTAAAAACGTTAGTAAAAAAAGGTGCGATTGCAGCATCATCTATCGCTGAAATGGCAGAAGAATGCGATGTGATTATCACGAGTGTACAAACGGGACAGCAAGTAAAAGAAATTTGTTTGAGTCAAGATGGAATTTTTTCACATGCAAAACCAGATTTATTATATATCGATTGCTCATCTATTGATGTGATTACAGCATCAACATTGCATGCAGAAGCAAAAAATTTACGAATTGCTATGTTAGATGCACCTGTATCAGGCGGTGTGTCCGGTGCACAAGCAGGTACATTAACTTTTATGGTGGGTGGTGGTGACATTGATTTCGCACGTGCTGGACCTTTCTTTCAAGCGATGGGAAAAAAGATTGTTCATGCAGGGCCTGGATCGCATGGTCAAGCAGCAAAAATTTGTAATAATCTTTTGCTAGGCATTTCCATGATTGGTGTGTGTGAAGCATTCACGCTAGCGGAAAAATTAGGCTTAGATAAAAAAACATTTTTTGAAATTAGTGCACATGCATCAGGCCAATGTTGGGCAATGACAAGTTACTGTCCTGTTCCAGGAATACTCGAAAATGTTCCTGCAAATAAACATTATGAACCTGGTTTTATGGCAAAAATGATGTTAAAAGATTTGCGTTTAGGTCAACACGCAGCAGACATGGTGAATGCATCCATTCCACTTGGCTCTCTAACAGCTGAATTATATGAGTTGTATGTGAATAGCGGTTACGGAGAAAAAGATTTCTCTGGCATTATTAATTTTATTGCGAGCAAAGAACATAATTAGTTTTAAACGGAGTTTGATATGAAATTACGACAATTAGGAAATACAAAATTAAGAATTGCTGAAATAGGTTTAGGCTGTATGGGAATGTCTGAATTTTACGGCCAGACAAATGAAAAAGAATCGATTGCTACACTGCATCGTGCTCTTGAATTAGGTGTTAATTTCTTTGATACCGCTGACATGTATGGCAATGGTGCCAACGAAGAATTATTAGCAAAAGCATTTAAAAACCAATGGGGAAAATTAATTCTGGCAACCAAGTTCGGTATTGTTCGTGATTCGAACGAGGCAACAAAACGTAGCATCAATGGTACACCAGCTTATGTGAAAGCTGCGTGTAATGCGAGTTTAAAGCGATTAGGTATTGATGTAATCGATCTTTATTATTTGCATAGGGTTGATAAAAATACACCAATAGAAGAAACCGTCGGTGCAATGGCTGATTTAGTAAAAGAAGGTAAAGTACGTTATATAGGCTTGTCCGAAGTAAGTCCCGCGACATTACAGCGAGCGCATCAAGTACATCCTATTACTGCATTACAATCTGAATATTCCTTATGGACCCGTGATGCGGAACAAGAAATATTGCCCTTGTGTGAAAAATTGCAAGTTAGTTTTGTTGCTTATAGCCCGCTTGGTAGAGGGTTTTTAACGCATAAAATAACTTCTCCCGATAACTTAGAGGCAAATGATTTTAGAAGAATAGTCCCACGTTTAGTAAGCGAGAATTTTGATACCAATTTACATTTAGTGGAACAATTAGAAAAAATAGCAAAACAAAAACAGTGTACCCCAGGACAATTAGCACTTGCTTGGACGTTAGCAAAATCAGAACGAATCATCCCGATTCCCGGAACAAAACGACAACGTTACCTAGAAGAAAATGTTCAAGCAGCGGATGTTAAATTGACTCAAGATGAAATTGCGAAACTGGATAAGCTTTTTTCACCTGATGCGATAGCGGGTGCACGCTACTCTGAAGAAGGTATGAAGTATATTAATGGGTGAGATGAGTTTTTTACACCGTACTCGTTGCGTAACACTTAATGCTCTTCGTTAGCTTAAGAAAAAATTATTATAATCTTAAGAAAATTAAGCCTTTTTTCTTTGCTAAATAGATATCTCTGCTGTATGATCCTGACCACGGCGGCACGCGAGTATTATAATTATACGGGAGAGGATAATTAATGATAAAGCAAACCCTTTTTACCTTCTTTACTTTGATAGCCTGTACTTCTTTATTTGCTGAATCAGCTGCTGAATTTCGGACAGACAAGCATTTTGAGCAAATTAAATCGAATCCAAAACGATTAGAGGCATTCCTCTATCAAATGCCAAAAGGTGGTGATTTACATAATCACGAAAGCGGTTCCTCTTTTCCAGAAAATTTATTGCGATATGCAAAAAATGATTCTCTCTGTATTAATCGAGAAACTTTTACAACTTATACCGGTTCTTGTTCTGCTGAAGATTTATTAAATAACGCAGATGCAGATGCTAATTTCTATCACGCTATTGTTGATGCTTGGTCTCTGCATGAATTTGTACCAGGTAAAGAATCGGGGCACGATCACTTTTTTGCAACGTTCGGTAAATTCGATGCGTTGGTAAGAAATCATCGCGGAGAAATTTTAGCAGAGATTGCTAATAGAGCAGGTAAACAAAATAATTTGTATCTTGAATTGATGGTGACTGCTGATAACAATGCGTCAGGCGAACTCGGTAAATCGTTAGGATACCATCCAGACTTTGCTGTTATGCGCGATAAATTATTATCTGCCCCCACTTTTCCTAGTATTGTGGCTAGTGTGTCTTCCAATATCACAATCGATGAGCAAAAGAAAAATAAAGTATTAGCATGCGATACTAAACACGCTAAAAAAGGTTGTGAAGTAACTATTCGTTATCTATATCAAGTATTACGCGAGCAAGCTCCAGAAGCGGTATTTGCACAATTGCTAACAGGGTTTGAAGCAGCAGGTAAAGATTCGCGTGTCGTTGGTATTAATATGGTTCAACCTGAAGATGGAACGATTTCTATGCAAGATTATAAATTGCATATGCAAATGGTTAGCTTTTTACATAAGTTATATCCAAATGTTCGTATCAGTTTGCATGCTGGTGAATTGACAAAAGCATTAGTCACACCTGAAGGACTCACATTCCATATTAATGATGCAGTGAAAGTGGCAGGTGCAAGTAGAATAGGACATGGTGTCGATATCGCTAATGAAAATAACTATCCAGTCTTGCTACAAGATATGGCAGACAAACGTGTGATGGTTGAAATTAACTTAAGTAGTAATGCAGGCATTTTAGAAGTAAAAGGAAAGCAACACCCATTACCACTCTATATGCAATATGGAGTACCTGTTGCGCTTTCAACTGATGATCAGGGCATTACACTGGCTGATTTAACAACACAATATGTGTTAGCTGCTCAAGAGTTTGAGTTATCTTATGCAACACTCAAAAACTTTTCTCGCAACAGTATGACTTATTCTTTCTTGCCCGGAAAAAGTTTATGGCAAGATGCGGCTTATAAACAAGTTGTGACTGAGTGTGCAGTTGATACGTTAGGATCATCCACTCTTTCTAAAGCATGTTCAGCATTTTTGCGGCAAAATGAAAAAGCTAGAACTCAGTGGAAACTTGAACGCCACTTTAATAAATTCGAAAGTAGGTTTTGATTCTATATCGCGCCCTCGTGTCATCCTGGATATTTCGTAAAGAACACGAAATTCCGTGATGACACGGAATACACCAGTCACATCTTTACTAAATCTCTAACTCATCATTCTTATCCACCGGATAAGTAATTTGAATTGGGCGTTTTGTCTTATCTACTACAGCGAAATCAGTTAAGACATGTTCTCTCATTGAAGTTAAATTAATAAGATGAATGACTTTGATACCACGCACAATTTCTGCATCTGCAATTAAGGAGCGATGGCATCGCCAAGGTACGGATTCAGCACACATGATAACTGTTTTATCTCGTTTTATAAGTTGGTTTAATTTTTTTAAAGCAGTATAAAATTCTTTTGTCTGCATATAATCAGCAAAACCACGGAAACCCGCATTTTTCCAACCCATATTAATAGAATCTTTATGAGCATGTCGCAAACCACCTAGTTCTGACATGTGAGTATATTGTATACCTGCTTTTTTTAATGCGGTTTGTAAGGATTTTTGATTGCTCCAAGGTACAAAGCGTGATTTAGGAATAGTTCTAATGTCAATTAGGTGCTTAATGTTTTGCGCATGTAAGATAGCAAGAAAATCGGACAAAGGTCGATTTGAATGTCCTATGGTATAGAGAATCGTCATACACGCTTATCATCCATTTTTAATAAAATAAAAAAGCTTGAATGTTATCTTATGACATTCAAGCTTTATTAAAAGTTAAAAAAAGAATTATCTAAAAAAGCTTATGAAATTATTCCAGGCATTTTTAAGAAATCCTGGATTAGTATCAGTTGGTTTTTGTGTTGTCCAATCTTCTTTTTGTTCTTGACTCATTGCAGTTGTGGTTTCTTTGTTTTGTAAATTAGGTAAGTCCGCTTTTTTTATTGCTGTTTTAGCAGAATGGTCTGCAGCTAGCGTTTTATGAGTTGTGGCTTTTTTTAATTTAGCTAGTTTTTTAGTTTTGCTAATATTTTTTGCATGACTTAATTTTTTATTGTTTTCGAGATTTTTAGCAGATATTTTTTTTGTTTCTTTGCTGGCTTTATGTTTGTCAGCAACATGCTTCTTGACTAATGTTTTTGTCGGTGTCTTTGTTGTTGCGTTAGTGTCAGAAGAATCGGCTGCATAAATAGCGGGAGAGATGAATGATAGAGTAATTAACAGGGCGATTAATTTTTTCATACTAACCTCCTTGATATATGAATTCATTATAACATGAACCAATTGCACATTTTTTGCCTGCATAATATTGAAATTATATTTGCAGGATTGATTGAAGTGACCGTTCTAATATTTTAAATGTACGGAATGGTAAATTGTCTGCAGTAGTGGGTACGGATGTTTTTCCTTTGTTGATTCAGTCAGTCTTATTTGTTTTTTATGCTATCCATAGTATGCTGATCAATCATTTTTTTAGAAATTATTTATATATAGTAGCATTTTAGTCGGACCATAAAAAATTTCAGAAATCTTAAAATAAACTTAACAACTAGCAAAGAAGTTTTGAATATGATTGTTTTACGCAATATAACCTTACGCCACGGTTCGAATGTCTTATTAAAGCAAATAAACTGGACCATTTATCATAAGCAACGCATAGGCCTCATTGGTGCGAATGGGTCTGGCAAAACGAGTTTGTTTAACATGCTGCTGGGTAATCTCGCTGCCGATGACGGAGATTTAGAAATACCTCGGCAAATTAAACTTGCCCATGTTGCTCAAGAGACACCAACATCATCACAGAGCGCTCTTGATTTTGTGCTTGATGGTGACGATGAATTGCAAGCCTTACAGCATGCATTGCAGCAAGCCGAAGAAGCCCAAGATGGGAACCGTATTGCTCTATTACATGAGAAGCTGGGGATTATTGATGGCTATACAGCACCCTCACGTGCGGCTCAATTATTAGCAGGTCTTGGCTTTAAGCCGCACGAAACCACAAAGCCAGTCAGTGATTTTTCCGGTGGTTGGCGCGTACGTCTTAATCTCGCAAAAGCGCTCATGTGTAGGTCGGATGTATTATTGCTTGATGAACCAACAAACCACTTAGACTTAGATGCCGTACTTTGGCTGGAACAGTGGTTAAAAAAATATACCGGCACATTATTATTGATTTCGCATGATAGAGATTTTCTTGATCAAACGGTTGATCATGTTGCACATCTTTCTCAGCAACAAATTAAATTATACACGGGCAATTATTCAGGATTTGAAAAATTACGCGCAGCTGAACTATTAATGCAGCAAGCGGCATATGAAAAACAGCAAAAACAACTTGCACATATGCAGTCATATGTAGACAGATTTCGTTATAAGGCATCAAAGGCGCGGCAAGCACAAAGCCGATTAAAAGCCATAGAACGCATGGATTTAGTATGTGCTGTGCAAGCAGAATCGGCGTTTCAATTTCAATTTCAATCTGCAGGCGCATGCCCCAATCCATTGCTAACGATTGATCATGCAAGCATTGCTTATGGTGATCGCACCATTCTCAAAAATTTAGATTTTAGTATTACAGCAAAAGATAGGATTGCAATTCTTGGGCCTAATGGTGCAGGAAAATCGAGCTTAATTAAATTACTCGCTGGCGAACTACATGCAGCAACGGGATCTTATGAGTTAGCTTCTGGCGTAAAAATTGGTTATTTTGCGCAGCATCAAATCGATAAGTTGCATCTCGATGACTCTCCACTGTTACATCTTCGCCGATTGGCTGAAAGGTCTCCCGAACTTGAGCTCCGAAAATTTCTTGGTAGTTTTGGTTTTAGTGGTGATCAAGTTCTTGCTTCGGTAAAACGATTTTCTGGCGGAGAAAAATCACGACTTGCACTTGCATTATTGATTTGGCAACGGCCAAATTTACTTTTATTGGATGAACCAACTAACCATTTAGATTTGGAAATGCGAAATGCACTTTCTATTGCGTTACAAGAATATGAAGGAGCGATGATATTAGTCTCGCATGACAGATTTTTAGTGCGATCAACGACAGACCAGCTTTGGCTGGCAGCTGAAGGTAAAGTGGGGCCTTATGATGGCAGTATTGAAGACTACCAGAGTTGGTTAATTGATTTTCGTAAACGTAATATAAACCAGGAAGATACGTTCACACCTAAATCTGAGTTATCGCGTAAAGAGCTAAGACAACAAGAAGCCAAACAACGTGATGTACGTCGTCCGCTTTTACAGAAAATTAAGCAACTAGAAATGGAAATAGATAAATTACAAAAAGAAGCCGCTAAGCTTGATATTACATTGACGGATATGACTTTGTATGAAGATAGCAATAAAGCCAAATTACAAGAATATTTATTACAACAAGCCAAAAATAAAAAAATGTTAGAGCAAACAGAAAACGCATGGTTACAAGCTTGTGAAGAACGTGATGAAAATTTACTTTAATTTATTGATGGGATGACAAAAATTATTTTCCCAACAGCCGCTTATATTGACTAGGGAGGAGTATGATGAGTCTTATATTTAATTTTACAAATGAAAATAATAGCAAAGTTAAAATCGAAATTAATGATAAGCAACTTTGGATTCATTTTATTCCAGCAAGTAATGCAGAAAAAGATTTACAAGAGGCTGCTTTTAAGCGTGATAGATTTAATTTTTGTGTTTCTTATATGCTGAATCAAGCCATTGAAGATAAAATTCATTATGAAGAAAATGTAGATCTCAAAAAAGAATTAGATGGTTTTGCTGTGCTTTTGCAATTTAACCAGGAAATTGATTTTAAGTTAATAAAATCTATATTCGTTTCTGAAACTTTTACAATCAGTTATTTTTCCGAATTTTTTTCTGAAGATAATAGACAAGAAATTATTCATCGTAGTGGATTATATTTTGATGATCAGGAAAAAATTGCTGTCGAAAATAAGCCTCAAAAAGAAAACATATCTATTAGCCGATATTTGGAACAAATAAAAAATAATCTTCATTTATTAAATGATGATGCTGATATTAATTATCGAAAAGGAAAACCAGACTATGAAGCAGACAGACAAGAATTAGAGCAATTCATTCTACGTGAAAATGCAGAGCTTGCTAAAAGTGATATACCGAAAAAATATGATTCAATGATTGAACAAACAAATAATATGCTAAAAGAATTGGATATCCAGCTTAAAAACAGCCAACTAAACATAGAAAAAGATCACACATCAGATAAAGAAGAAAATGAAGAGATTATTTCTATCATTGAATCAGCATCTGTGCAAGATCAGACATCTTTATGCCAAAATTTAAGCGTAGAATTATTGGAAAAAAATATTAAAGCACGAGTGCCTGTTCTCATTTATGTAACATATGGTAATCAACTTAAATTTAGGCAAAAAATGAAAAGAGAAGGGTACGAGCATTATGACATTTATGATGATATTTTCTTAGTTAAATATCGTCCGTTTGTTTTTTTTGAAAATGATGCAGATTTAAAAAAACGCGTAGAAGGTCCTGATAGACAATCTTTATCAGATGAAGAGATGAATAATTTATTTAAAACAATGAGTTTATAAATTAACAATGACAAATTTAATTTCCTTAGAAAATGTTTCACTTGCTTATGGACTTGACCCATTACTTGATAAAATTCAATTGCAAATAAGTAGTGGGGAGCGCGTTTGTTTAATTGGTCGTAATGGAGCTGGTAAATCGTCATTGATCAAAATCATTGATGGCGTGATTTTACCGGACAGTGGTTTTGTTTGGCGTAAACCGCATTTACGTATCGCACGTCTTACCCAAGAACTTCCACAAGATACAAATATCAGTGTTTATGAATTTGTAGCTCAAGGCTTAGAACATTTAGGTAAGTTATTAAGCGCATATCATAAATTACTTGATGAGTTGACCAATGATCATTCTGAAAAAAAACTGGCTGAATTAGAACGCTTACAACATGAAATTGATATCAATAATGGTTGGAAAATGGAGCAAGACATCAAAGCAATATTGACCAAATTAGAATTAAATGGTGATCAACGATTGGTTGACTTGTCCGGCGGCTGGCAGCGGCGTGCGGCACTTGCTAAAGCACTTGTATTATCACCTGAATTATTACTGCTCGATGAACCTACTAATCACTTAGACATTGAAGCCATTGAATGGTTAGAGCAAGAATTATTGTCATCAGGTGTTGCATTATTATTTATTACGCATGATAGAGCATTGCTGAAGCGGTTAGCGACCCGCATTATTGAATTAGATAGAGGGCAATTAACTTCATGGCCTGGTGATTATGAAAATTTTCTGCGTCGAAAAGAAGAATTACTGCATGCGGAAGCGAAACAAAACGCAGATTTTGATAAGAAGCTTGCACAAGAAGAGCGTTGGATAAGACAAGGTATCAAAGCAAGACGAACCCGTAATGAAGGACGTGCACGGGCTTTATATGCTATGCGGGTAGAGCGAACAAAGCGTCGCGAGGTGCAAGGCAAAGCAACGTTTAATATTAATGAAGGTGATCAATCTGGTCAGATCGTTATTGAAGCTAAAAATGTGACGCACGGATTTAATCCCCGACCGTTAATAAATAATTTTTCAATCCGTATTATGCGTGGTGATCGTATAGGATTAATTGGTCCAAATGGTGTAGGGAAAAGTACGCTGTTAAATATTTTGCTCGGCAATCTAGTTCCGCAGCAAGGAACCGCAACACAAGGTACACGTTTGCAAGCCGCTTATTTTGATCAATTACGTCATGCATTAGATCCAGAAAAAACTGTCATGGAAAATGTTGCTGAAGGCCAAGATTTTGTTGAGATCAATGGTAAAAGACAACACGCCATTAGCTATTTGAATGATTTTCTATTTACACCTGCGCGTACAATGACACCCGTAAAAGCACTTTCTGGTGGTGAATGTAATCGCTTATTGTTAGCTAAGTTATTTAGTCGGCCGGCGAATTTGTTGGTGATGGATGAACCTACTAATGATCTTGATATTGAAACGTTAGAGTTATTAGAAGATTTGCTTAGCGATTATCAAGGAACTTTATTATTGGTCAGTCACGATAGAGCATTTTTAGATAATGTCATTACCAGTGCATTAGTATTCGAAGGTAACGGTAAGATACAAGAACACGTAGGTGGATATCAGGATTGGCAGCAATATAAAAATACATCATCAAAAACGGTTGAAAAACCTGTAACGAAAGCGATGCCTGAACGAGTAAAACAAAGCAAAAAATTAAGTTATAAAGAACAAAAAGAATTGAATGAATTACCTGAAAAAATTGCTGCACTAGAAAAACAATTTGCTGAGCTGCAAGATATAGCTAATAGTGAAAATTTTTATCAGCAAAAACCAGAAGTAGTAAAACAATCATTAAGTGAACTTAATGATTTGCAATTACAAATTGAGCAAGCTTATCAGCGTTGGGAAGAATTAGACGCTTTATAGTCCTAATTCAAAATTTGACAAGGAAGTTGTAATGAAGAAGTTCGTGATTTTTGGCACGGTATTATTTTATCTAGTCTCAAGCATTATCGTTGCTTGGGCGGATAATAGAAATTCTTTAGCAAAATGTGATCCCTATATCAATTACGCATGTTTAGATAATTACTTAGGTGAAAATTTCGCGTCTCGTTTATGGCGTTATTATCAATTAGAAATGGGCCATGCAGCAGCGCCAGCAGACCCTAATGCTCCTTCATCGCATAGAGCAGGTTGGCCAGCTACCCCCGAGTCCACGCCGCCCATGCCATTTACCGAATGGCCTTACGGCGCTGCCACATCAATTGGAGTAAGTCGTCCAAACTCTGTGGACAGTCCTTTTATGACGAGTATTAGTAACACAACGGTTGGCGAATGGTTGCAAAATAAACATATCCAGATTTATGGCTGGCTCAATGTTGGAGGCAATCTTAGCAGTAACAATGTTAAGCCTGGCGGCAATGCGCCAATGGCATACATGTATACGCCGAATAAAGTGCAGCTGGATCAAATAGTTTTATATATAGAGCGTGTGCCAGATACTGTGCAAACAGATCATGTGGATTGGGGATTTCGGTTGTCGGGACTTTATGGAGAAAACTACCGCTATACAACTGCGTATGGCATTTTTAGCAATCAGCTCTTACGTCTTAACAATGTTAATGGTGTTGATTTACCCATGGTGTACGGTGAACTATATATTCCGAAAGTCGCCGAAGGATTACTTTTTCGCTTTGGGCGCTATATATCGATTCCCGATATCGAGGCACAGCTCGCTCCGAACAATTATATGTATTCTCACTCTATGACCTACAGCTTCGACAACTATACTAACGAAGGCATAGTGGGCAGTTTAGCAATGACAAAAAATTTAATAATACAATTAGGTGTGGTCATTGGAAGCGATACTGCTTTCTGGAATGAAGGCAAGAGAGTCAATAATCCTGCTCCGAACCCGTTATATCCCGGGTCAACTTTTTTAAAAGATCCTGGCGCTAAACCTTCAGCTGTAGCCTGCTTACGTTATACCTGGAACAATGGTAATGACACTATTTATCCTTGCATGGATGGCATCAATAATGGTGTGTGGGGTTACAATAACCTTCAGTGGTATGGATTTACTTTTTACCATAAATTTAACGACAAATGGCATCTTGCCTATGAACTTTATTCGACACATCAAAACCATGTCGCTAACATTAACAATCCAATTGCAGCTTCAGCGATTGCTGCAGGAGGAACGCCATTTTCACCACAATCCATGCCGTTCAACGCGCCAAATGGTGCACAATGCAGTAGTGCATCTGATCTTACTTGTACTTCAAAAGCAATTGGTACTGTGGCTTATATCAATTACCAATTCTCGCCACTCGATAATATTTCATTTAGACCGGAATTTTTTGATGATTTACAAGGACAGCGAACTGGTACAAAAACTCGCTACATTAATTTAGGAATAGGCTGGCAGCATTGGCTCTCACCACAAATCGAATTCCGTCCTGAACTTGACTATGATTATGCGCTTGATAAGCCCGCATTCAATGGCGACTCTAATGCAGGCATTGTTCCTGATAAGCATTACACACTACTGGCAGCGATGGATGTCATCATGCATTTTTAACGACTGCTGTTTTAACCTTCAATGATCTTGTAATGACACAAAAATTTTAGTTTTTTTACAATTTTCACTGTAAAAATAATCGCTAAAAATATTCTGAAAAGTTAAAATGTTCCTTTTATAACAATAACTAAGGAAAATTTTTATGCAGCGCAAAGATTTCACGAAACTTATTGAGTCGGCTAAAAATGAAAATGGCATTACCTCTTTAACGATTGAGGAAACAAAATTAAAATTTTCACAACTGAGTGATGAAGAGCATCACACCTTGTGGACTCAAATTCAAACAGCAGGCATTACTAAGGTAGTTTTAGTGGGAGGTAAATTCGATCTTTTTTCTGCTGAGGAAATTCAGAGATTTTGGAATGATTTGAAATTTTCAGGAATCACAGACTTAGAGTTACATTATAGTAATTTATCGCCATTAAGTCCTGATAAATGGTTGATGACATTACGTGGAATTAATCACTCTTCGCTTCAAAGATGTATGGTCGAGGAAGGCCTATTAGCTGAGGTACAGAAAAACCAAATTGCAGCAGCCGTCACGAAAGAAAATAAATACTTCGCTGAAAATGAAGAGTTGTTAGAAAAATTGGGAAAACACCTTGCGATTTTTGATAAGCTCACAGTAATAGAATATCGACAGTCGTTATATCAATGTTGGCAATTGTGTCTCGCTAAACAAAAAACAAAAGATATTTCTATTCCAAAAGAACTTAACGACGTAATCAATTTTTTGGATACCTTAACAGCATCTGATCAGAAAAAATGTCTGAATATATTGGCTGATAAAATTTATTTTAGCGTTTTTAATTTTGATTATTTAAATAAGCGTAACTTACCTGGTGAACCTGTTGCTATTCTTGCTTGGTGCTATCATCAGCAATTAGCAGGTAACACCAGAGAAATCAACTTAAGTCATACTGGTTCACTTGCATTAACACCACAGGCAATAGATGCTTTTTTCTCATGTATCCATTTTTTTGAGATAAAAGAATTAAATTTAGCAGGTCTTTTTTTAGGATTGAAGTCAGAAAATTTTCAAAATATTTGTGCGCATATTGAAAAATCTGGTTTATCTAGTTTGGATATTTCTCTAAATACTTTACGCGAAGATGTTAGCGATAGCATTTTGAAAATGGCAGATAATTCTAGATTAACAGTCATAAAATTACGTGCGGAGTTATCTAATTTTAGTGAAAATCAATTGCAGAGTGAATTGATTAGTAAAGTTGAAGCCATATTAACGAAAAGAAATGACTTATTAAGCTCTACTACGGCAGTTCCTCTTGCTGTTACACAAACGTGGAATACTGTACCACAACAACCACAAAAATCGGAACCAGAAGTAAAGAGTGGATATCGTCTCGGAGGAGGTTTGTAAACTAATAATTTAGTAAATATGTTGCGTGAAACCGCAGATGATCTTCAATAAAAGTAGAGATGAAAAAATAACTATGATCATAGCCTTCTTGCAGGCGTAAATTTAAATTGATATGGTTTTTTTCGCAGGCTTCACGCAATAAATCAGGCTTGAGTTGTTCAGTTAAAAAAGTATCTTTTGTTCCTTGATCAATTAGGATGGGTGGCCCTACCCATCCATGCTGTGTAATGAGGTGCGTCGCATCATACTCATGCCATGTTGTACGGTCGTTACCTAAATATCGCGATAACGCTTTTTCTCCCCATGGGCTTTTTGTGAGTGAGCAAATGGGTGAAAAAGCTGAAACAGATCGATAATGATTTTGATTTTTTAATGCCATTATTAGCGCACCATGCCCTCCCATTGAATGCCCGAATATACTAATTCGTTTATTATCGATAGGAAAATGCGCAGGAATTAACGCGGATAATTCTTGGGTGATATAACTATACATGCGGTAATGAGTTGACCATGGTGATTCAGTTGCATCAACATAAAAACTTGCGCCCACACCAAAATCAAAGCTGTCATGATCACCCGGTAAATTCACTCCACGCGGACTGGTGTCAGGAACAACAAGTGCAATGCCTAATTCGGAAGCGACACGTTGCGCACCGGCTTTGATAATAAAATTTTCTTCTGTGCAGGTAAGCCCTGACAACCAATAAAGTGCTGGCACAGCAGTATGTAATGCTTGTGGAGGAAGAAATAAACCAAAACGCATACTGCAATTTGTTGTATGGGATTGATGAGAATAAACATATTGTTGTCCACCGAAACATGTATGTTGCGATATTAGTGTTATTGTCATACTCACAATCCTTTTTTACATCATAACGACTGAACGTATAGACTTACCTTCATGCATCAAATCAAATGCCGTATTTATTTTTTCTAAAGGCATCACATACGTAATTAAGTCATCGATATTAATCTTGCCTTCCATATACCAATCTACAATTTTTGGCACATCCGTACGGCCGCGTGCGCCGCCAAAAGCAGATCCTTTCCAAACACGTCCGGTGACTAATTGAAAGGGCCGTGTCGAAATTTCTTGTCCTGCGCCTGCGACACCAACAATCGTGCAAACTCCCCAGCCTTTGTGACAACATTCAAGTGCTTGACGCATGAGTGTTACATTGCCAACGCATTCAAAACTATAATCAGCACCGCCTTCTGTCAAACTAACAAGGTAAGGGACCAAATCACCTTGTACTTCAGTTGGATTGACAAAATGTGTCATGCCTAATTTTTCTGCTAATGGTTTGCGTGCTGGATTAATGTCAACACCAATAATTTTATTGGCGCCTACCATCCGTGCGCCTTGAATGACGTTTAAGCCAATACCGCCTAAACCAAAGACGACTACATTTGAACCGGATGTGACTTTAGCCGTATAAATAACTGCGCCTATTCCTGTTGTGACACCGCAACCGATGTAACACACCTTGTCAAACGGTGCATCTTCTCTAATTTTAGCAACGGCTATTTCTGGTACTACTGTATAATTGGCAAATGTAGATGTGCCCATATAATGAAATATTTTTTTTCCGTTTAAGCTAAAACGACTGGTTGCATCTGGCATCAATCCTTGTCCTTGCGTAGCACGAATGGCTTGGCAGAGATTCGTCTTTTGAGATAAACAATATTCGCATTGTCTGCATTCAGGTGTGTAAAGAGGAATAACATGATCACCTGGTTTCAAGTTTTTTACTTGCCGTCCTGTTTCCATCACAATGCCAGCACCTTCGTGGCCTAAAATAGCAGGGAACAGCCCTTCGGGATCATCACCAGACAACGTGAAGGCATCGGTATGACACACACCTGTTGCTTTGATTTCAATTAATACTTCATTGTCTTTTGGGCCTTCAAGATCAACCATCTCAATTGATAGGGGAGACTTAGCTTGATATGCAACTGCAGCTTTTACTCTCATAATTTCTCCATGCACGATAGAACGACAAACACAGTCACAACATATCCTAAAAAGCTGTCGAATTATGGCTAGGCTTTGGTTTTAAAGCAAATGAATATGAGGAGATTGTGTTACAAGTTTTACGAATAGATTGACTGCATGAGATGCGAAGCTCTCCCACGAAGGGGAGAGCTGTGCGCAATAATTATTTTACATATTTATTTAAGAAGGGACGTTTGAACCACATCAACAATGATGCAAGACCTGTTACCAATCCTATTTTGAAAAATACATTGCCATATAATTGCATGCTGGCAACCGTAGTCAGTTGAACATTTGTATCAGGAGGGGTTGTTAACGCACCCACCCACGCACCGATAGGGCCTGATAACATAGAAGTGAGAAACCAGACTCCCATCACAAATCCACTCATATCTTCAGGACAAAGTTCAGCAACCATCGCGAGTCCTAAACCAGAAATCAGTAATTCACCAACAGATTGGAAGAAGTAGGAATACACCATCCAGAGAGGTGAAGCTAAACCGTCTGTTGCCGTATATTGCGGCAATGCCAAGACTAAAAATGCTAACGCACCGAGTGACATACCAATGCAAAATTTAGTGACATGAGTTGCTGGAAATTTTCTATATAACCAAACTAACAACGGCGACATAATGACGATCACTAAGGGATTTAATACTTGATATTCAGCAGGTGGAATAGACCAGCCAAAAATTTGATTATTAATATTGTGTACGGCAAAAAAGGTCAATGAGGTTGGCATTTGATTGTAAAGCACGAAGAATAAAACGGCTTGCAGAATCAAAACAAATGCAACCAACATACGCGTGCGCTCTGTACCTTTGAGAACAAAAGCGAGTTTTAAGAAGTAAAGTAATGCGCCGGTCACAACTATATATACAATCCAATTACAAATAATCGTGTGGCTAAGTAATTGAGCAATGACGGCAACAGACAATAGACTGCCTATAATCACAATGCCAAGTCGCTTCAAATTTAAAGGACTTTGATCAGGGCCTACATTCACAGAACCAAGAAAACGTTTGTATAAAAAGAAATTGGATAATCCAATGCCTAGTCCAAATGCGCACAACCAGAATGCAAGTGCCCAGCTATAATTTTCAGCGATAACGGGTGTAATCGCGATAGATATCATTGAACCTACATTGACTGCCATATAATAGAGCGTCATTGCACCATCAAGCGCTGTATCGCCTTTCGCAAACATTTTAGAAATGAGTGAGCTGGGGTTTGCTTTAAATAAAGAATTACCAACAACAATACCTGCTAAAGCATAGAAGATAGTGGCATGACTTGCTAAAGCAAGCCCTACATAGGAGCAAGTTAAAATAACTGCGCCTAACACGAGTGTGCGTTTTGCACCTAGATATTTGTCACCTATCCAGCCGCCTATCCAGACGAAGCCGTAAACAAAAGCACTGAACGAGCCAAAAACATAAAAACTTTGTGACTCGCTGTAACCTAATTTATTAACGAAATAAAGTGCAAGAATGGATGAGACGCCGTAATAGCCAAAACGCTCCCATAATTCGACTGCCCAAACTACCCAGAATGCTTTACTTAGGCCTGTTGGTTGATTTGCTCGTGTTAACGCTGTTTCCATTGGTGGTTCCTGTTTTTAAGTTTATGTAGATCAATAATTGATTAACTATCTCGATTATTATCAAGAAAGGCTTAAGGAATTCTTAAGAAAATGCATAAATTGATATTTTTTTTACTTATCTTAGTTATTATGACTTCTGCAAAAACATATTACCGTTTTAGCGGACAATAATGACGGCTGCTAACGGGATGATCATCACTTTAATAAAAAATTTCTACGCAGCCAATTTTTTATAGCGAATTGGTTTATTTCAATTTCTCTGCTGCATTTTCTGTGACTGTCATCTCAGTGTTATTTTTCTTAATTTTGCTTTAAGCATACATAAGCAATCTATTAATGATCGGAAAAAACATGAGTAATTAATCGGAAAAATTTCATAAGGAGAATGACCATGATCGACCGACCAATTATTTCTTTTCTTAACTCTATGGGTGACAGTCTTTCTGATACGGGAGATTTGTATAACCAAGATTTGTTTCATGTTATCCCTATGCGTTGGTTAAGTGGGCTGAACGGAATAACACCGCATGGAAGTTTTACAAATGGGTATGTGTGGGAGGAAGATGTATCAGTTGGTCTTGCCAATCAATTTACTATTAGTGAATTGAGAAAAGAAAAACATTTAGATTATGCAGATATCAGTGATGCTGTTATTACCGGTGATTATAAAGTCGCACCGCACATTCAAAAACTCTATTCTTTAAATAATTATAAAGAAATTAAATATCGTGGCCGACATTTTGTTAGAACGTATGATGAAGGCGGATTAACGGCTTATGATTACAGTGGATGGCCAAGCACAAGCATGACACGATTTTTCAGTCGCTTAATTTTATCTACGCTTGATAAAAAAAGAAAAGAATTAATCAACGATGATAAAAAATATAAAATAACTCAAGAAGAAAAAGATAAAACATTGACTGTCGAGTTGTCAGGTGCAAACGATTTAATTACAGTTAATAAAAGGCCCTCTAAAGCAGAAGCTGATCGGGCTGTTAAAGCACGAATTCATAATGTTAAAGAATTAATTAAACATGGTTATAAACAATTTGTTTTAATTAATTTACCTGACCTTTCCTTAACACCACGATTTCAAAATGGAAGTAAGGAAGAGCGTGATAATGCGCATGAATGTTCAGAATATTTTAATGCTCAATTGAAACTTGCTTGTCGGGAATTACAAGCATCTAATCCAAATTGTACAATTGAAATGTTTGATCTCAATTCAGAATTTACTAAAATATATAATCATCCTGAAAGATATCATTTCGATAGAAGTAAACGTGACACACCTTATATAAATTCACCTGATTTTAAAATGAATCCAAATGGAACATCTCCTGCAAAAGGTGAAATATTTTGGGATGAGGTGCATCCAACGGCAGATGTTCATGCATTGTTGGCATACATATTTTTGAGAAGGTATGAACATAAATTTCATTTTGTATCGCCTGTACCTGCTAAAGAAAAATTTGATTTTGATAATCATCGTTCTTCGCATTTTGCTAAATTATTTCATCCTAAGGGAAGTACGCGTCAATATGATGGAAAAGAAGAAGTTAAGAAAGAAAGTTTGTCTGCTAATAGGAAAATACGTTAAACCTTTATGGGTAAACAGAGGTCATTACGTACCTACGCAATGACCTCTGGATAAATCGCGATAACTCTCAACTAGCAGATTGAATCAAGCGATGAATGCAAATTCAATCTACCTTACTAATTCACACAGCAATTTGCTGGACAACAGAAACCATAGTCAGTGCGGCGTCAGCAGCTTCTAGTCCTTTATGTCCTTCTTTTCCGCCGACACGATCCAATGCTTGTTCTTCATTATTTGTCGTTAGCACACCAAAAATAACAGGGATTTCATGTTCTAACATCACACGTTGGCAACCATCGCTGACTTGTTGGCATACATAGTCATAATGATTAGTATCACCACGAATAACACAACCCAAGCAAATAATGGCTGCGTATTTATTTGTTTTTGCCAATAACTTGGCAGTCAAGGGTATTTCAACTGCGCCAGGCACATGAGCAATAAAAATATTTTTTGCATCAACGCCTGATTCGAGCAAACGCTTGTGCGCACCTTCTAACAATTTATCGGTTATTTCGTGATTAAAGCGGCTTACAACGATAGCGAATCGATTCATCATGATGTCATTCCTTTTAGTTCAGTGATAGATTCAAATTGAATAGCTTGATTCATTTTTTCTTTTTTCGTTTTTAAATAAATTTGATTATGTTTATTAGAAAATGAAGGGGTTGCTTCTCTTTCAACATGCTGAATGCCATATTTTTTTAAATCAGTCATTTTTTCAAAATTATTTGTTAATATGCGAATACGCTGAATATTTAAATTGCGTAATATATTTGCTGCAATATGATATTTTCGCGAATCAATAGGGAAGCCTAATTCAAGATTAGCATCTACAGTGTCATATCCTTGATCTTGTAATGCATACGCACAAATTTTATTGAAAAGACCAATACCACGGCCTTCTTGATTCAAATAAATTAAAACACCGCCTTCTTTGCTAATACGCTGTAATGCGTATTGCAATTGCTTGTAACAATCGCAGCGTTCAGAAGAAAAAATATCACCGGTTTTGCAAGAAGAATGTACGCGCACTAATGTTGGTCCATCGGTATTCGTTTGCTTTTTTACAAAAACTAAATGTTCATTGTTAGTCATTTTTTCTTTAATTGCTGTTACTTGAAATGAACCATATTCAGTTAATGGAATAGTGGTGGTAGATTCTTCAGCAATAAAATTTTCAGTGCTAAGACGATAAGTAATAATATCTTCTATCGAAATCATAGTGAGCTGATGTTCTTGGGCAAATTCGTCTAATTTTTTTCCACAAGTCATCGTTCCATCTGTATTCATAATTTCACATAAAACTGCTGCAGGTTTGCAATTTGCAAGGCGTGCCAAATCAATAGCACCTTCAGTGTGGCCTTGACGTTCTAGTACGCCGCCTTCTTTAGCTTGCAAAGGAAATATATGTCCAGGGCGCACAAGATCATTTTCAACTGCATTATTTGCGATAAATGCAAGCACAGTTTTAGCACGGTCTTCTGCAGAAACTCCAGTTGTTATGTCATGTGCCGCATCAATTGAAATAGTAAATGGTGTTCCGCGGCAACTCGTGTTATGTGTTGTGTCAACCATTAATGGTAATTTGAATTTTTCCAATAACGTTGGTGTCGCTGAAAGACAAACAATGCCTGTGCCATTGCGAATCATGAAATTCATAATTTCAGGTGAAATATATTCAGCCAAAGCAATTAAATCACCTTCGTTTTCTCGATCAGGATCATCCGTTAAAATAATCATTTTTCCTTGTTTTAAATCAGCAAGAGCTTGTTCAACACGATTAATGACAGGTTGCATTTGTGCGATCTCCCAGTATTTTTTCAATGTATTTTGCCATCATGTCAACTTCAATATTAATTAATGTATTTACTTTATATTGATTAACAATAGTGACTGCTTGTGTGTGTGGTATGAAAGTAACAGTAAACCAATTTATTTCAGCTTGAATAACAGTAATGCTCATTCCATCAAGGCTTATGTAGCCTTTATTGATAACATATTTTGCTAATGTTTCTGGGATGCTAATTTTAACGAGCAAAGCATTGCTATTATCATGTTTAATTTCTAATATTTTACCCGTTGTATCGATGTGTCCTTGTAGATAGTGACCACCGATACGATCACTCATTTTTATTGAGCGTTCTAAATTAACGATCGATCCAGTGCTTAATTGATTTAGATTGGTCAAGCGCAATGTTTCTGGTACGGCAGTTATTTTAAATGACGCATCATCAAATTGCGTGACGGTCAAGCAGATGCCATTTACAGAAACGCTATCGCCTATATTTAAATCTGAAAAAACTTTTTGTGGTGTAATTGTAAATTGTTTACACCCATCAATTAATTCGATGTTTAAAATAGTACCGATTGTTTCAACGATGCCGCCAAACATTTAAACCTCCGCATTCATTTAAAAATTATGTTTATGTTTCGTTCGCCCTGAGGGTGAATGGAGCATAAATATAATTTTTTAGCTCCCTATCAAAAAATAATCACGATCGATTGGTTGCATTTGTAAATTAGTAAGTAATTTCTTGTTTTGCATAGAGCCAATAATGACGGGTGCAATATATACTTGATATTCATTGATTAAATCTTCGTTAAAAAAACTTTCGTGTACTGTCATACCGCCTTCTACTAATAAACTTGTTATTTCGCGTGCACCGAGCTCGTCTAATAGATGAGCCAAATCTACTTTGCCTTGCATATTTTTTTTGGTTCGTATGAATTCAACATTGTTACTGATGATTGTTGCGGTATCATATTCATCGGTTGTTGCGATAATTGTTTTTGCCGGCATATCTTCAGCAAACATTTTTAAGTTTGCAGGTAATTTTCCATGGCTGGATAACACAATACGGATGGGATGTTTAACGTTAGATGGTTCATTTGTTCTGACTGTTAACAGTGGATTATCGTGAATCGCAGTGTTAGCACCAACTAATATTGCATCGACAGCATGTCTTGTTTCATGTGTTCTTGATCGTGAAGCGGGACAAGAAATATCTCGGCTATCAACCGGATGAGTAATAGTTTTTCCATCTAAAGACATGGCCCATTTGGCGATGATATATGGACGTTGATGAGTGATGTAATGAAAAAAGATTTTATTTAATTTTTTTGCTTCGTCTTCACATAAGCCAACGTGCACTTCAATACCAGCAGCTTTTAATGCAGCAATTCCTTGACCGGCTACTTTTGGATTGGGATCAAGACAAGCAATATAAACTTTAGAAATTCCGGCATTGATTATGGCAGAGACACAAGGTGGTGTACGGCCATAATGACAACATGGTTCAAGCGTTACATACATATTTGCGTTTTGTGCGGCAGGGCCTGCATTTTCTAATGCGTTTATTTCGGCATGGGTCAAACCAGCGCTTACATGAAAGCCTTGGCCTACGATTTGGTTGTTTTTAACAATAACGCAACCCACCATGGGGTTGGGCGATACAGTAAAACGACCGCGTTCTGCTAATTGCAGCGCAAGGGTCATGAAATCTTGGGAACCAGTCATATTTTAGCCCTGTTTTTTTGAACCAATTAGTCCAGGGCTGTGGTAAACGAGAGACGATAACAAATCTGTCAGATAACAGACTTGAAATGCAAAAACGTTTATCTTCTTTCATCCGGACTGTACCGTCGGCCTTGGATTCTCACCAAATCTGCTGACCTTTTCTTATAAAGAAAAGCGCTCGCGGGCTTTTTTACTGGTCTTTAACTGAGTAAAATTACCGCCGGTAGGGAATTTCACCCTGCCCTGAAGACAACGGTATGAAGTTAAGCGCAATTTTTGATCGTTGTCAATGTTGTATGGATTAATGATCGTTATTGCAATATGATTTTTTGTCATGTTTGTAATGGGCTTGTTATCCCGGCATTGAGCGAGGCTGCGTGCAGGCCTGGCCTCACTTCTGTCATCCTGAACAGGCGTGAGGCCAGGCCTGCACGCAGCCTCGCTCAATGCCGGGATAACAAGCCCATTACAAACATGACACATTTCAATTTTGCATCAGTAATTTAAATGATCTCATGTTTTAAAAAGGACTATCATGAAAAATATATTTACAAATCATCCTAGAAGCATTGGTGAAGGCTATTTTGAACATTTTTTATTTGCTTTTTTGTTTGGTACAAAAATGGTGATAGGAGGTTTGTCGTTTATTATACATTCCATCTTTCCATTTGTGTTTCAAAAAACTGGAAGTGAGATATTATTTGAGTTAGCCAAAAATTTTGTTGAACGCATGCCAAAAGTCAACGAGCAAGTGTTGATACTTGACAAAGCAATCCAACAAAAAACAAAAAGCAAGGTCAAATCGAGTGATAATGTAGCAATTTTAAAGGAATACAGGTAATCACATGGAAGAATCACAAACAGCAAATTTAATAGGACGTGAAGCATTCGCAAAATGGAAAACAGAAATTAAACAAAATATTTATACGATAGACACAGATTATCAACATAGCATTCAATTTCATTTCCCGGGTGATTTTGCTCGCATTCAAATTGAATTAGAAAAATTTGGTGGTATGGTTGTAAATAAACTTGAGCCATTAGTTCAGGAAAACAATCTAGCAAATAATCTTCCGTATATGAATTATTATGATTCAATCGGTAATCGAATTGATGAAGTGCATCATCATCCAACTTATGTAGAAGCGGGTGATGTTATTTACCAATCTAATTTATTGGCGAAGATGGCTAATCCAGGTGGTCTTAGCGAATGCTTGTCATTATTATTTTTGTCTGCACAAGCGGGGGAAGCAGGCCACAATTGTCCCATTGCTTGTTCTGCAGGTATCATTCGGGTATTACAAGAAACTGCTGATTTTCCCCAAAAGAATTTTTATTTAGAAAAATTAATCACGCCTTCTTATCAACATAATTTTACTGGTGCACAATTCTTAACAGAAATTCAAGGCGGTTCGGATGTTGGATTAAATGCAACGCGTGCTGAGCAGATGGAAGAAAATGTGTGGTCCATCCACGGAGAAAAATGGTTTTGCTCCAATGCCGGTGCAGATTTAATTTTTACTACGGCGCGTTATGACGATAATAGTACGGGAACCAAAGGGCTTGCTTTATTTTTAATTCCAGCAAGATGGGATGGCCACAAAAATGATTACACCATTAGACGGTTGAAAGACAAAATTGGTACCCGCTCAATGGCAACAGGTGAAATAGATTTCCATGGTGCACGTGCCATACAGATCGGAAAATTGACTGAAAGTTTTCATTTAGTAATGGATAACGTATTACATTTATCACGTTTATTTAATACATTTTGTGTGTTGGGAATGGCAAGACGTGCGTATCATATAGCTAAAGAGTATGCAAAACATCGTATTGCTTTTGATCATCCTATTATTCAGTATCCGCTAGTTAAAGAGAAATTAGCGAGAATTAAAACAGAAAATACAGCAATGCTCGCTGCTGTTTTTATAACTACAAAATTGCAAGATGAGATTGATAAACAACAATCAGCTGATAATGATCAAAAATTATTATTGCGTTTGTTGGTAAATATGCAGAAATACCTTTCTGCTTTATGGTCAGTGCAGCATATACATCATGCATTGGATACGTTAGCTGGTAATGGAACTATTGAGAGTTTTTCTTCTATCCCGCGTTTGTTGCGCGATTGTATTGTGTGTGAAAATTGGGAAGGTACGCATAATGTTTTACAAATGCAGATTTTGAAAGATATACATAAATATAAAATTGATCATGTTTTTATTAATTACATGGAAAGTGCATTTGCAAATTTGGATCAGAAAGATAGTTACGTTATAAAATTAGTATCCAGATTAAAAAATATAAAGCAAGCAGTCGATGAATTTCAACAACTAAAACCAAATCAACAAGCATTACAAATTCGTCAATTGGTTGATGATATGGTTATTTTATTTTGTGCTTATGCACTTTATATGGAAGCTTATAGCCAATCAAAAATAAATCATTCTCATTCGAAATTAAATTGCTGCGATTATTTTTTTAAGCTGCACATGGATACTAATAAATTAATTTATGATGATCAATATTTTGAGTTGATTGATAATATTTGTGTTTGAATAAATAAAATATAAAACCTGAACGAGGAATAATAGTGACAGAAACAAAATCAATTTCATGGCCGCCAGAATATAAATTAAAACGTCATCCACGAGCACGTCGCGTTAAATTGAGTGTGTCACGTGCTCACGGATTACAAATTACCATTCCCATGCGTTTTAGTATTAGCCACATTCCTAGTGTTTTAATTGAACATGAAAAATGGATAATTAAACATTTATCTAAACTTGCTGAACAAAAGAATAATAACTTGCCAGATAAAATCGAATTTCCATTGCTTAATGAAGTATGGATAATTCATTACATGCAAAATAATAATTCCAAAATTCAATTAATTGAACGTGCAGGCCGTGAAATTGTTTTGATGGGAAATATAGAAGATACAGTTAAGTGTAAAATGCTATTGATTGCTTGGATAAAAGAAATAGCAAAATTGCATCTCACGACACATTTATATCGAGCAAGTGAAAAAACGCAATTATATTTTCAAAAAGCATGCATTCGAGACCAGGAAACTAGATGGGGTAGTTGTAGTCGCGAAAAAACAATTAATTTGAATTATCGATTAATTTTTTTACCAGCGCATTTAGCAATACATGTCATGATACATGAATTATGTCATACCAAATATTTGAATCATTCAGAAAAGTTTTGGGGTCTCGTCCGTAAATATGATGTGAATTGTGATGAAAATAGAAAAGAATTACGTAAAGCAGATAAATATGTTCCATCGTGGGTTTGAGATTTATTAATTATTATTCCACGGTTTTTTTGCATGATTTGTCATTTGTATAGATAAGATAATTTGTTGCTATGTCTCAACGACGAACTACGCAATGACGTTTGTTTTCTATAATTCACTCTACTGCAACCTTCACAATATTCTGCATAAATTGTTTCAACAAATTAATAGTGTCAATTGATTTTTTAATCCCAAACGACTCAGCCAATTTATCGAGATCTTGGTATGCGATGTAACTCGTATCATTCATACGCCAGACGGCAATTTTTAAAGGTAATTCAATTCCGATTGCAGGACATTCAATCATTAGTGCAGTACCTACTTTGGGATTGCCAAAAATAATGACTTCTTCATCTTGCATGGATAAACCAACAGCAGATGCTGCATCGCTATGGCTTATTTTTGCGAATACGTTAATTTGTTTTTCTTGTAGAAATTTTTCTATGCGGGCAATAATAGTTTTAACAGGTAATTGAGACTGAACGGTTATCAAAAAATTATTATGGGCCATGCTAATGCGAATCCTAATGATTTAATATGTAAAATTTACCATATTAAGAAAGCCTGCTACAATGATAGTGTGTTCATGTGCAACAGGACGTGATGCATGATGAAGCAAAATAATCAATTAATGCTGCATATTCATAATGGAAATCAAGAAGGTGACACAGCATTCTTTCGTAATCGTTATCTATTTAATACTGTATTAGACATTATGAAACAGCGGCCGCAAAAGAAATTTTTGATTTTTTTTCATGCTTGTTCGATTGGTGCGGAAGTATATTCTTTTGTCATTCATTATCTTTTGCAGCAATCAAATTTACAGTTTGAGATTGAGGTTTTTGCAACCGATATTAATCGTCATTTTCTTAATGTGGCACAAGAAGGATTTTATCCAGACCATATTTTAAAAACAATGACGAATGAAGAGATAAATTATTTTCAATTTTCTGAGCGCAGATTTGTGACACCTATCGATGAAATAAAACAAAAAATTAAATTTCTTAGCCCAGTTTCTTTTTTAGATTTTAAATCTAGTAAAACAATGGATGTGGTGTTTTTATTAAATGCATTAACCTATGTGGCTGAAGAAGAACAAACTATCGCCATTCAACGTATAGCGAATTATAATTCTTTTTTATTTTGTGTGGCAGATGTTCATAAGCGCACCATTAAAGCGGATGTGCAAGTAAATGGATATATACCGATAACAACTAATATAGAATCTATTCATCAAGCGTGGGATGAAAATAGTAATCAAGACTTGTTGGCGAATGAAGATAAAACGAATAAATCCAAGTTTATTAAAATTCCTGATTATCAATATAAATTATGTTCTATCTTTAAAAAGAAAACCTTAATTTTATAATTTCAGTTTCTTAGCTATTGTTGTGATTTATTAAGCGATCGCTTAATATGTGCGCCTAATACTAAAAGCGAAGAGTTGCACACATGACAGACATTTCCTCTTTATTTCCTTTTACATTAAATTATTTACCTTATATTGTCCTTTGTTTGATCGGCCTTATTATTTTATTTAATTCGATAGTCATTGTGAGTGGTTTACAAATCGCCATTTTAGAACGTCGTTGGTTTGGTAAATCTATCCCTGAAGGTCGTGTCGTTGCTATGGTGAATGAAGTGGGTATACAAGCTAGAACATTAGGCCCTGGATTACATTTTTTAATTCCTTTTCTTTATCGAGTAACTAAATCTTCTTTGACAGTAATTGGTGAAAATGAAGTGGGGCTCGTGGATTCAATTGATGGCGAACCAGTAAAAACAGGTCGTATATTTGCAAAAGCGTTTAAAGAACACAATCTCTTTCAAGACGGCGAAGCATTTTTAAAGAACCAAGGAGAAAAAGGCCCGCAAATAGATATTTTATTACCGGGTACTTATCGCATTAATACCAAATTGTTTGAAGTTAAAATTACAAATGCAACAACGATTCCAGTAAAAGAAATTGGATTAGTGACAGCAAGAGATGGTGAGCCATTACCGCCGATTGAATATATTGCAAAAGCAATCATAGGCCATCAGGATTTTCAAGATGGCGCGGCTTTTCTTGCCAATGGCGGACAGCGCGGGCCCCAATTAGATTTTTTAAAGCCTGGAACATATTATATTAATCCATTTTTGTTTGATGTATCGCGAGATGAAGTATTAGTTGTTGGTCGCGGCGAAGTTGCTGTCATTGTTTCAACCATTGGTAAAGATCCTTCGCATGAATCACTGCTGCAAAGCGATGCAAGTAAATTAAATAACGGCGTAGAACGCTATGTAGTAAGTGCAGGTTATCGAGGTATTCAGCGTGAAGTCTTAGGCCCTGGTACTTATTATTTAAATAAATTAGCTTTTACACCGCATATTATTCCAACCACCAATATCACTATTGATTGGGCAATGGAAAAATGGGCACCAAAAAATTCATCAGCTGTTCAGCAAGATGAAAATAAAAATATGAGTGTAACGGATGCAATGAAATCGCGTGCATTCAATCCACTTAATATCGTTTCAAAAGATGGTTTTGAAATGTCGGTTGAAGTAAAAGTTATTCTACGTGTGTTACCTGAACAAGCACCTCATATGGTTGCTCGCATAGGAACAATTGAGAATTTAGTTGAAGATGTCATTCATCCATTGATTGATAGTTCATTTAGAAATCAAGCTTCATCATCAGAAGCCATGCAGTTTATGCAAGACCGTTACGAAGAACAGCGTAAAGCAGAAGAGCATGCTGCAGATGAATTAAAAAAATATCATGTTGAATGTGTCAGTGTTTTAATTTGTCAAATTAAATTGCCTGATAGATTAATGCAAACCTTGACTGATAAAGTAGTTGCGAGCCAACAAAAAGCAATGTTTGATGCACAACAAGAAGCCGAAGGTCGACGTGCTGAAATGGAAAAAACAAAAGCTCAAGCAGATTTACAACCTAGCTTAGTAAGAGCAGAAATTGATGTGCAAATTGCTACACAACAAAAGCAACAAAATATTATTTTGGCAGAAGGAAAGAGCCAATCTATTCGTCTTGAACAAGAAGGTATAGCAGCAGGTATTGCATCTGTTGGTAATGCTGAAGCAGAAAAAATTGGTGCTATAGGTCAAGCTACAGCAAGTGCTTATCAGCAACAAGCTAATGCCTTAGGACAGCATCCGATGTCTATCATTGAAATTATGAAACAAGTTGCGCAGGGTAACGTGAAAATTACGCCAGACATTCTTGTTCAAACTGCTGGTGATGGTAAAGATGCAAATGCAAATAATGTATTAGCTGCATTTATAGCAAGTCTTATGGGTAGTAATACTAAACTTGTTCAGGCTGTGCCTGCTGATAAAGATGCAGCTTAAATAAGTTATTAATCTCGCAATATTTTATTTATCGATAATATTGCGAGATTTTTTATTTCGAATCATAGACAAGCAGAAGTTAAGTAGAAACCCTAAATAGGAAAAATAGCTGTTTTTCCGTAACATAATATAAATCAATCTAATAAAGATTGTTAACCGGTTAGCTTCAAAAGGATATCCTGTCTATTCTCAATTGGAGGTACCACGTCATGAAGAATATGTTAGTGAAGTTAGCAATTCTTTTAATGTCAGTGACCTTGGCAGCGTGTTCGACAAATACGCAACAAGAAAACACAGGCATTGGTGCAGTAACAGGGGCTGTTATTGGTGGTGTTGCTGGTAGCGCAATCGGTGCTGGAACAGGCCAAGTTGTTGCTATTGGTGCTGGTGCAGTCATTGGTGCTTTAGTTGGTGGTGCAGTTGGTCATTCAATGGAAAGTTCTGATACAACTCAAACGTATGTTGTATTAGAAAAAAATCCAACCAACAGAGCTACTCATTGGACTAATACCAGAACAGGCGCAACTTACACAGTTGTTCCAACCAGTGGAAACATGGCAATGAAAGGTTATGCAGTTTGCCGTAAATTCCGCGCTACTGTTATGATGCACGGTAAAAAGGAACATGTTTACGGTGTTGCTTGCCGTCAAACAGATGGAACTTGGAGAGCAGTTCGCTAAGTTCGCTACAAAAAATAAAACGCCTCTATTGGAGGCGTTTTTTTTGCCCTCTTGTCACGTTATTCATTCCTAAAATAAATAATTTTGTGCTACAGTTTGCACCGTAATAAATACATGGAGATATTTATGAAATTTCTAACTTATGCTGCATCTCTTTTATGCATTGTTAATACAACTTGTTTTGCCGCAAATATTATTTCGGTTGTAGATAGTCAATCGTGTAAACAAATGCGTGGAACAGACAAACAATTTATTTTAGCTTTGAAAAAAGGCGAAGAAGTTACACGAAGTATTCTTAAATGTGTTAATGATGCTAATTTACCGGGTGCATCTTTCAGCGGATTAGGTGCATTAGAGAATCCAACGTTGGATTTTTATAGTGTTGCAATGAAGAAATTTCAAGGTAAAACATTTGATGGCGTATTTGAACTTATTTCCCTTAATGGCACCATCTCTTCCGCAGAGAGTAAGCGTGGCATGAATATTCATGTTGCTTTGGGTGATAGTGAGTATCATGTGATAGGTGGTCATTTGGACAATGCGCTTGTTGGAGTAAAAGCTGACATTACTATCACTCCTTTTAAAGGGAAAGTAGCAAAAAAATTTGATGATAAAATTGGCGTTTCGTTTTTAACCGCGGGCGCATAAACGAGCGAGTAAATAAAAAAATGAAATTAAAAGATAAGATAGTATTTATCACAGGCGCATCAAGTGGTATTGGTGAGGCTTGTGCAAAAGAATTTGCAATGCTTGGTGCCAAATTAATTTTGTGCGCACGCAATATTGAAAAATTAAATGAAGTTGTAAAACAAATAAAAGAAAAAAATGTAACAGACATTTATGTATTTCAATTAGATGTGCGTGATCAAGCAGCAGTCAAAAATGCTGTGAGTTCTCTTCCTGCTGAATGGAAAAATATTGATATTCTTATTAACAATGCGGGATTAGCAGCAGGTTTAGATACTATACAAGATGGTAATATCGATGATTGGGAAGCCATGATAGATACCAATGTGAAAGGTTTATTATATGTTACCAAATCTATCTTGCCGCAAATGATCGCAAAAAATTCTGGACATATTATTAATATTGGTTCTGTTGCAGGCCACCAAGTGTATCCTAAAGGTGCTGTGTATTGTGCAAGCAAATTTGCTGTCGATGCATTAACACAGGGATTACGCATGGATTTATTAGGTACTCAAATTCGTGTAACAACAGTTGATCCAGGTGCAGTAGAAACTAATTTTAGTATTGTACGCTTTAAAGGTGATACTGAACGTGCGGCAAAAGTTTATGAAGGCATGCAGCCACTCACGCCAGAAGATATTGCAGATACGATTGCATTTTGTGCGACTCGCAAGCCGCATGTGAATATTAGTGAAGTGTTAATCATGCCAACAGACCAAGCAGCAGCAACCATGGTATCGCGAAAGAGTTAAAATAATTATTAAGGAGATAATAATGAAAAAGCTTATTATGTCAGTAATGTTTTTAATGATGTTTGGGGTTGCAAATTGTAGTTTTGCATTAACAGATAAAGAAGTTTGCGATGCAAATGGAATTGATCTTCAACAAGCAAAATCATTTATTTCTGATTTAAGAAACGCATTAAAAACTGATGATAAAAATAAAATAGCTGACATGATGGAATATCCAGTACGAATTAATAAAACAAACCAATCTGGAAAAACCATAACGAGTTATATCAAAACCAAAGATGATTTTATAAAACAATATGCTGTTACTTTTACCGAAAAAACAAAAAAAGAATTAGAAAAAGGTGATGTATTTTGTCATGAAGGAGGAGCATCGGTAGGTGGATTTATATGGTTTAAAACCTCTAGTGACGGCGACAAAATTTTTTCTATTAATCCAGAATGATTTTATAAATTGGTGATGGGCTTTCTGCAAGTTCGCAGAAAGCTCACTATTATACGGGCTATACAACTGATTTAAAAAAGCGTTTTGAAGCGCATTTGAATGGCACTGGTAGTAAATACACCCGAAGTTTCAAACCAATAAAAATGGCTCAAAGTTGGCAAATTAAAAATAAATCTATAGCAATGCGATTAGAAAGTCGTATTAAAAAATTATCTCGTCAAAATAGAGAAAAAATAATTAATGAACCAGATTTAGTGCATACGTTTATTGAATAAGATGATGCAACTACAATTAAATGGTAAAACTTGATCAAGAGAATAATGATGAAAATGATCAGGGAAATATGGATAAACACCGTCAACGCCTAATAAAAAATTATTTATTAATTTTTGATATCCAAACGAAAAGGAATAGCTAATAAGTAACTACCCCATATAACTCCCCCAGTCACAAATTTATTACAGGCTCTAGTTGAATTTAGGGAGTAAAAATCACCATTTTTGTTTTTTCTTGAATATTTTTAAATTCTTCTTGAATTATACTCATAAGATCTGTGCAATCTGGCGAGAGATGTTTTTTTTCATGGTAAAAAAATGTATCGAAATGATCCTTTAATTCTTCGAATGTGATGTCTTTAATGAATGCTTTAAAACCATTCGAATTCATTAAATTACTATTTAATTTACGGGTTTGTTCTTCCATTAGTGTTTGTACTTGATTAGTCAATTCATTAGACGCCGTGTGTCGTTTGCAAATAGCGGTGATAATGTTGTTGTTGCCTAATAATAAACTTCTGAATTGGCAAATATAAAATCTTTTAGCTAAAACAGGGTTATCAGAAATTTTTTCTTCTCTACTTTTAAATAATTCATCAATTGACATAGAACTAATTTCATGGAATTTAGTTCTTTCAAATTCTCTAAATTTAAAAAATCTTTTCATGATATCATTCAGCGTCCAATCATAATCAATTTTTGAAATTTCATCTTGATTGTTCAGCCCGAAGTTGTGCGACGCGTTATCCTTATCGTTCAACATACCTATGGCCATTTCCATTTCTGCCATACCATTAACAGGTGTTAAAACATCCCGATATAAATATTTATTAACGGTTTCAGTTATATTGGCAAATACATTCTGAGCCTCCGCCGCTTTCTCATCCTCATAAGAAAAACTATCTGGGTCTCCTGGTGGTAACGGATAAACGTAAATGCCTTTCTGAACATATTTTTCTTTTTGTTCTTTTGTAAGGGTATTAAAGATTTCCTCAGGAAGCCCTTCTATTTTTTTGGGTCTATCCAGTTTAGCCATTTCTGCCCTCTCACCCCAAAAATAATGTTTTTTATATTTCTTCCATAATTCATTTGCTTCAGTAAATCCTTGGCTATTTAAATAAGAAATACTTCCTTCTTTTTTTTGCGTACTTTCGTCAAATAAAACACATACTTTTGCAGCTCTGCTCATACCTAATATAAATCGATATAAATCAGAAGATATGGCATCTAATTCATATGGATGACAGTTAGATACATTATCTTCGTAATTGCGGCTGTATACTTTCCAATAGCCAATTTTATCGCTCTTCTGAATATGTCTAACTTGCTTGACTTTGTTGCAACTAGAAGGAACGCTCTCGTTAGTTTCCTTAAAAAATTGTAAGCTTTTCCATTTTAAAGGATGGTTCGATTGCATAGATGATACCTTTTGAAATTAGTTTATTATCTACAAATTCTCCTGAAATTTTTTGTAGAAATTTTCGTCTATTATATTTGAAAGATATTAGTATTTTATTAACTTAGCGTTAATACGTGAACTCTCGGTAGGTTTGTGTAATGTACTCAAGCTCAATTGATGGGGCTTTGTTGAATAAATATATTTGTGAATAAGCAAGTAGTAACTATGCTTAGTTGCTGTCGCAGAACTCAAATGTGTCATCATGAACAGGCCGTTCTGTGGTCTGTGAATGGCCAGCTGCTAATAAAAAGATTCTTCGCAGATTAAAAAACAGTTTGCTCAGAATGACAAAAATTATTTTGCAACAGTTGCTGCTTATCGCAAAAAATTCACTTATAGCGAAGGTTTGTTTTCACTGTTAGAAGGCCTAGCTAAAGTTATCAAAATTTTATTTTCAGCAAATAATGAGAGTGAGCGAGGCCCTATATCTTTTTCAGCGTATTGTTGATCTAATTTATTATTTAAATAATCCATAATATTTTGATTACCATATTGTTTAGCTGTTGTCGTAATTTTAGTGATAGCGTCATTGGATAAATCGCTAGGGTTTTTATACATTGCGAAACTACGTTTAACTAAATCTAGATTGCCTATTGAAATAGCAGATTCAATTAAAGAAACAAACGTATCGTTTTTTATCTCATAAATATTTTTATTATTTTCTCTATCAGTTAAATATTTATTAAGATAATCAAAACTTTTTTCTCTTACGTAATTTAAAGCTGAATTTAAAAATTCATCATTGTTTATGGATTTTAAAATTTTAGCTTCGGTATCTTGTACAAAAACAACATCATCATCAATATCTTCTAGATTCATTGCAACCATAGCACCAGCAACTTGATTAGCAAAATACTTTAATAATGAATCGCCATATTTAGTATTAGCTTTTAGAAAGTCTAATGTTGGAACAACTGGAAATTTTATACCGGAGAAATCATTTGCAACATCCCAAAATATATAATGTAAAACTGGCGGTTCGTTTTGATCTTGCGATAATTTAAAATAAAAATGCTCACTATCGTCGACATTTTTCACCTGGCTGATGGGTAGTGAAAAAGCTAGACAAGTGACAAATTCATTTATGACTTCCTTAAACATTTTCTGAACGAAGACTTGATTATTTAATTTATCTTCCATGGCAACAAAATTAGGTGGAAGACCAATACACTTGTTTTTATCTTTAATAGTACATATTGCAATGGATTCTTCTTCACAAAGAACCGCAAGATTTGTTGTCAAAAGACCTTTAATAGTATGGGAAGTTGTTCCTTGGCTAACTTGAAGAGAAACAATTTCAAAGTGTTGTGTTTTTAAACCTAATTCACTAATTTGATCGAGTAAATGTTTTTCCGCTACAATGAGTTCTTCCCAATCATTCTGTGGCTTTTTTGCAGTTCGCATAGAGGGGATGAAAAAACATTCTCTTGAATTTTTTATGCCATATACAACTTTTTCACTTCCGTTACCTATTTTTTTAAAATCGGATTTTTTTAAAGTTAAGGTTTTATTTTCAGAGATAATGACTAATTCAACGTTGTCATCTTTATTAAGAAAAAGTTGTAACCATTCATTCATGTCACTGCTCACAAATAAATTAATATGGGCTGAAACTCTATCAAATTCAAATTAAGTGCTTCTTAACTGGGTTTTATCGAAATGTATTCAATTGAAATATATACGGTTTTAAAAAACTTGCTATTTTAATGAGAATGATTATTATTAGCATTCTTATTAAAATGAATATAACAGGGCCCAAAATGTTTAATGCGGCATTAATCGTTTTTCGCGAAGTATTTGAAATTGCTATTATTGTTTGCGTTATTCTTGCAGCTACCAAGCAAGTACGTCATTGCGTTTGGTGGATTATGGGCGGAATTGCCGCAGGTTCTGCCATAGTGGGTATACTTGCCTGTTTTGCTCATGGACTTGTCGGCATCGCAACCCAATTAGGACAACATACTTTTCATGCGTTGGTTTTATTTATTGCAGCGGGATTAATCGGGTGGAGCGTCATTTGGATGCAAACGCATGGACGGGAAATTGCCATGCAAATGCGTCAACTTAGTCAATCAGTGAATAATGGTCAAAAGCCACTATATATGTTGGCTGTGGTCGTTGCGCTTGCGGTAATACGCGAAGGATCTGAAATCGTATTGTTTCTCTATGGTATTTTTTCAACGGGTGAAGCAACAGTAATCGATTTAGTAATGGGGTCCATTTTAGGTACGGCAGTCGGCGCGTTGACAGGTGTTGTTATGTATTTAGGATTAATTCGTGTTCCTGTTAAGCAGCTTTTTTCTGTCTCAGGATGGTTATTAGCATTGCTTGCCGCTGGTATGGTTGCAAAAGGAATCGGGCATTTAGTAAAAGCGTCTTTACTGCCAGCATTAATCAATCCACTTTGGAACACGTCAAATATTTTATCGCAAAAAAGTTTGGTAGGCCGGTTTTTATCAATTGTCATTGGTTATCAAGATCAACCTGCAGGAATTCAAGTATTATTCTATGTTGTAACGTTAATATTAATCAGTATGGTTATAGTAAAAAACAATAAAGTAAAAAATTAAGAAAACAATTGTTAAGATTTCTAAATTATTTCATATATATAAATAATAAACATCGATGTAATATTGCTATCATTATATTGATGTTTCAGAGTTGAATTTTGCCTTAAAAATGACGTTATTTAACATCCGGTAGTTATTTCGATTTCATCGCTACGCCTTACTGAGAATTTGCCAGCATATAAATTTATCGTTTTTGCAACCAGACCAAAAAAATGATATATACACTGTGATAATCAACTGCTGCTGTATTTAGATTAGATAGCCGGATAAATAAATCTTCGAGAGTCTTCAGAAATTAACGTTGAGCATTTTTGGGGACGGTCCTGCAGGGCCCATAATAGTATTGGATTGCAATATATTATTAACACATTATTACAAAATACAAAACGAGAAAAATAATGCCAAACAAAAAAAAGAAACTACCACAACAACCCTCATTAATGACAGTTGAAAGTGAAAATACAATAGAAAAAAGCTTAAAAAAATTAAAAGATGATTTTCATGATTTTGAGATAAATAGATGGAATTTAGAACGTATAATAGATATTAGAGAAGATATAAAAATAGTTGAAAAAATGTTGTCGCAAGCCACGCAAAATAGCGAACAAGTTTTAATCGGTTATTGTTTGTTATCGCTTCTTTGTCTTCATACCACGATTTCAAATTCAGAATTAATGGAAGATGCTAAATTAGCCTATGAAAAATCCGCTGAATATATACAAGCAGCAAAAAAAATATTAGAAGAAGATAACGCTGTACAAGAAAAAGAATTAATTAGTCAATGTATAAAGCACTGTGAATGGGGCCATGAAATTTATACGGTTTTGCTGAGCCCATTCAAAAGCGAATTAAGTAAACTAAAACAAAAAACAGGTGCTTTACGCACAAAAGATTCTAGAATTGATTTAAATTTAGAAGAGCATACAAGCCAAGCAGAAAAAATAAATCAACAAAAAATTAAAGATAAAGAATATGCCGATTATTTAGTGAATAAATTTGCTAATTTTTACGGCCATTACCTTTCATCAAATGAATGGTTAAAGTTTTTAAATGATAATTTAGAAAAATATGTCGTTAGAAACGGTTTTTATAAAGATATTTATTTATATTTCTTTTTTACCCATCTAGATTTTTTAGAAGCTAAAATAGATATGTTAAATGATATAGTATCTGAACATTATTTATTTGAGCATATAAAAAAATATTATCAAACGAATACGTCGACTAATAATATCGAAAAAATTTACAAATTACTTATTAAACTAACAGATGATTATATTTCTGTTGCTAAGATGATGAATTTGCTGACAGTTAAAACATGGGTAATAAAAGAAAAAATATTTAATATTGGTTGTTTACCAGAAATTCAAGAAAATATTAATATTTTTCTTCGAAATCAAGCTAGTGTAACTGTTTTAATGAATGAAGCTGCTAAAATAAAAGCAGACAAAGCAAGATCGGATGCTAGTTTTTCTTTAAAACGTTTTCTCGCTAGCATAAAAGAAAGAGAAGATATAAGAGAAGAAATTTTTAGTGATGCCAAAAGAGATGAGGACGCTAAAAAAAAATATGCAAAAGGAATGTATAAAGAAGCGATAGGTATTTATAAGGGACTTTTTCCGAGCAGAGACATTCGGCAAGCGAAATCATGGGGCCAAATTATTGCTATCATCAGCATAGCAGATTGTTATGCTGCATTAGCAGAGTGGCAAGAAACATCTGGGCTGTCAGCCTCCATAGCAGAAAAAGACCAACAAGCAATACTGTATCCGCGTGATGAAGCAAAATCAATTTATAAAATTGCCCAAGAAAAAATTGCGGTTTTTGAGCTACAAAAAATTTATGGAGATGAACGGATACAAGTGGAGAAGTATAAGAAATATATTGAGGATGTTTTGTTTGGGCTTGAAAAACAAATTGATGATTCTGGTAACAGTGACGCTGAACTGGATAGCGAAGAAAAATTTTTTAGGCATGAAGAAGAAGTTAAAAACACTAAAAAAATAGAACATGAAAGTGAGAAATTGCCAAACAATGAAGATAAGCAGGTAGAAATAAAATCGGATGAAAATATCCCAAAAAAATTAGAAGAAAATGAGGAAGCTAAAGAAAATAAAGAGGAAGCTAAAGAGAGTAAAGAGAATAAGAAAAAAAAGAAGCGCAAAAAGAAACTAAAGAAAAATACAAAAGAAATTAATGAGAATGATAAACATTATCTCTATCTTCCTGTTAATCAATTTGAAAATAAAGTTATCCAACTTTTTATTAAAAATAAAATACCACTACATATTACTGGTGGAAAAGTACGTGATGCTGAGATTGCCGAAAAACGTAGAAAAGAAAACCAAACTGTTTTTACTAATAAATTAGTAAAAACTGATATGGATATAGTGGTAGACGAAGAATTATCTGTAATAAGAGAACTGTTAAAAAAGGAAGGAATCAAAACGGAGCTTAAAGGTATTACTCGTCCAACTTTAATGTTAATAGATGAGTATGGTAATCACATTGATATTTCACCATTGTGTGCGCGTCGTAAAGAGAATGAACAAGGTCAAGAAAAACATGTCATACAAACAGATGCTGGTGCTATTGCTTCTTATTTTAAAAATATAGAAACAACAGACAAATTATTAGATGATGCATTATTGCGAGATATTAATGCGAATGCACTTTATTTTAGCCCAATAATCGATGAAGACGTAAATTTTGATGGAGATAATTTTTCACTAAAAGAAAAAGAGGGAATTATTTACCTAAAAGGTGAAGTCAAAGATCCAACCGGAAAAGGTTTATTAGATATACAAAATGAAACATTTCATATGATTCGTAGAAATGTCGCGAAAAGTTTTGAAGAAGATCCCGATCGTATACTACGTTTAATTCGTTTACTGGTTAAAACAGGATTTATATTTACTGATGAAGGTTTGAAACCAAATGCTGGTCTCGACAAAAAAACATTTGCTGCTATTGATGAAAAAAATAATTTGTTAAAGAAAGTTAATTTTAAACGCTTGCTAAGCGAATTAGAAAATTTTGTTGCAGATGGAAATTTAAAATATTCTATGGAAATACTTTATAGAGTGGGAACATTAAAACATTTATTTCCACAAACACATGCAATGTATGAAAAATATATTAATTTTCCTAAAGAAGGCAATAATCCTATTGTCATCATTAATAAAATATCGGACATTCTTGATCAAGCCCATCCTATACTTATAAATTGTCGTCTACCTATTTTTTTAGCAAGTCTGTTATGGGCTCCCATTAGTGAACGCTTAGAGCAATTAAATAATCAAGAGCAAAGTATAAATCGTGAAGATGCATACACTGAAATATGTGCTTTAATGGATGTGATATTAAATGAGCAAGCTAAATCCCTACCCTTAGGACATTTTCAAGATACTATTTTACTAATTTGGCGCAGTGTTGTTTCGAATTTATTACAAGTAAATGATTCATTTGTGTCTGAACGAAATGGATTTATGTACATAAAAATGATGATAGGTTTTTTCAATAATTGTATCCCAGCATTTCCTAACTTGATTACAAAAAATACGCAAATAGATAAAAGTAAATTATCTTGTGCTCCAACAAGCACGTTGTGGGGAAATACCGGAAAGAGTGGACTTAGCGATCAAAAAATATCTACGTCAAATATTTTATTGCAGAAAATTACATAGATTAAAATCAACCTGCAAGGATAGATGTGTGTAAATAACAATTACAAATTAAAATTTATCATGGCCAAATGTAGAATTGTTCATTTGGCTTTTAGCATAATTGAGTAAATCATCGTTTTCATCGCTTGCATATAATTTATCTTCTCCACCTATATGTGAATCGTCTTTACCTGAAATAATATTCGCTCTGGTTGCTGCAAAATCCAAATGACCATGATTTTTCTGTTCTAATATAGGATGCACAAATGTCATTCCGGGAAAAGGTTCCAATCTACTATCATCCGGACTAGGCGCTATTGCACCATAAAATTTCTGTAATTCTTTGACTAATTTTTCATGAAAATCGGGTCTTTTAAAACTATCAACACCAAAAATATGAATATCATAAAGATCTTCAGCTGTATCAAAAACAAGATCGGTAAAAAAGAGACTATTATGATTGCCATATAAATAATGTATTGATTCAATGTAGGGTTCAGTATTGTTATTTAAAAAAATGACATCTGTATCTGAATACAGTCCTCTTTTTAATACTTCTTCTGTCATTCTAAAAATATCTGAAAAAAACACAGCATCTTTAACATCACTGCTATTTTTAGCTTTGGTAAGAATATTTTTCGCAAGTTCAATTAAATAACTATCGGAATTGGTAGATTTTGAAGTCAGTTTTTTTTCAATTATTTCGATTTTAATGCCATGTTCGTTTAGTGTAATCATTTTATCTTTTGAATTTTTCAAACATTGTTCATTTACAAATAGAGTTAACTCATCATTTGGACGAATTTTTCTTTGAAAGAGTAAACGATTTACAATTTTATCTGGAATAATTCCACGTGAATTTACCCAGATCTTTACATGCTTATTTAATGGGATGGGCATTGTAACTCCTCGTGAATAAATTAAATTGTAATAGTTATAATATGAATAACTTATTTTATCGTTTTTTGTTTGACTGATGAGCTTGTTGTAAAAATTGTTGAAAAATTTTTAAGTAAGCTCCGGGTTATTTGGAGCAATAAGAATTTCTTTTTTTAGCATATAATTGACCTTTTTAATTATATTTATATATTGTTAAGTATAGTGCTAATTTTTATTACTTAACTTGATGTTTTTTAAAAAAATTATTATTATTAATTTCGATTTTCTAATCTATAGAGCAATTTATGCAGTTTGAAAAATTCATTTATCCCATTCTTATTCGTGAACATCATTTAGATACATTTGGTCATGTAAACAACGCAACTTATTTAGAAATTTTAGAAGAAGCTCGCTGGGAATTTATTAGCTCACGAGGATTTGATTTGAAAACTATTCAAAAAATGGGTGTTGGGCCTACTATTCTTGAGTGGAATATAAAATTCTTAAAAGAATTAAAATTACGTCAAAAAATTATTATTGAATCTGAAACACTTTCTTATGAAAAAAAGATTGGTGTGTTACGCCAAGATATTTTTAATGAAGAAAAGCAACTTTGCTGTCAGGCTCAAATGACATTTGGATTGTTTGATTTAAAAGAAAGAAAGCTGATTCAACCAACACCAGAATGGTTGTATGCTATTGGAGCTTCTGCTGCTTAGTATTATTACTTAACTTATACAATTATACCCCCCTTGTGGGGTCTGCCTCATAAAACTCCGCGTCGTCCTTGTTAGGTCAAGTAATAGTTAACAACATTGTCCATGAACGCCCCCTCTCCACCCACCGTCTTTAATTAGTCAATAACGGTTGCAGCGGAGAGGGGGCGTTCATGGCTAATGTTTATTTAATAAAGTCGAACGAGTGCAAGACAAACCGTTACAAAGAAGGGAATTTTTTTAAAGATAGTTTATATTGAAGCAAACGAAAAATATGATAAAAATAAGCAGAAGCAATTTTGAAATTTAATTTACTTTTTCCGCGTAAGCGTTGAGAAAAGTGAATAGGGACTTCATAAATATTTTTACAATGACATTTAACAATTATTTCGAGACCAATTTTCCAGCCTATAGGTTCCAATTGCGAGATTGATAAAATTTTTTCTTTATTCAATGCGAGAAAGCCTGATAGAGGATCTGTAATATTGGGAACAAATAATTTTCGGGCAACAAATGCAGATAAACGAGACGCTATTTTTCTAGGTAAAGGCCAAGTAGGATCAACATTTCCGCCAGTGACATAGCGTGAGCCAATGACAAGGTCAGCATTGTTGTTAATTAATGCGTTAAGCAATTCATTAATTTTCTCAGGGGGATGACTTAAATCCGCATCCATAGTAACAACCAGGGCAAATTTTGCTTGTAGAAGCCCATCAAGAATAGCTGCGCTTAAATTTCGTTTACCTTGTCTTATTATTAATTTTAAATGTGGATAACTACGAATAAGCTCATTAACAATTTCAATGGTACCATCTTGACTATTATCATCGACTAAAATGATTTCAAATTGCTGATGACGAAAATCATTGTCATGAATTCGTTTTAATAATTCTTTGATATTATTTGCTTCACAATAAGTAGGTACAACAATAGTGAAACCATCATTTATATGCATACTTTTATACTCTAGCTTATTTTTATGAAGCTGGTGCAAAACCGACAAGTTATTTGGTTTTTTTTGCCGGTAAATTGATATAACTCACATATTTTTCTATCAAAACCTATATCTCTATAAGTAAATGCTTTGCAATTTTTATCTTGATCACAGGTATATTCACATAAACGTTGATCTGGAATAGATAAGGTTTTTTTCAAAATAATAGATGTTCTAAATGCTGTATCTGCTTTTACTTGGTAATCGTGGATAACGATATTGCGCCTTTCTTTTTCAATCAATAAATTTCTTTTAAAAATATTGGTTAAATCATGCCAATTTGCTTGCTCATCATAGCCGACGCAAAAAATATTATTAAAATGTTTTAACCAGTCATAAATTATTTCATTTGGAATTTCATTCATTTTATTGACGCTAAAAGGATACAATTCTTCTTGTAATGCCGGCATGAGATATGCCCAATGAAACAGTGTACCACTATAACTTAAATTAAATTTCATGAAATATAAATCTTGTGAGCGCGCGAAATTCGGATATTCTTTATCATTTAAAAAAAGTAAAAATGGATAAGCCGCATTTCCTAAGGAATAATCGTTATGAATGATACTGTCTTCAACGATTAACAAACTGTCAGCATTCAATTTATCTTTCAATGCAGGTGGATGTAAGACTGCATTTTTGTTTAAGGACATAGCAAAGATAATGCCCTCTTTTTTTTGATAAGCTTGCAGGTTTGCTTTATTTGTTTCAATTCCTGTGCTCGCAATCATTAACGCTAAGAGCAAACCACCGAAATATACATATCGCTTATTTTTAACTAAAAATTGGCTTAGATACTCAATACTAAAACCTGCTAGCATGCTAAAAAACAAAATAGACAAATTAAGATGCCAAGGGCCGCCAACTGCCCATGCTATCGGTAAAACCAATGACAAAAGAAATGAAATAATTAAAAATATAAAAGATTTCTTGTATAGCGAGGAAGCTGCTGGGTGAATAAAAAGAGTGGAACAACCCAAAGTAAAAATAATTAATGAAAGTTGCATTAAATAAAAATTGATGCTTGGAAAAGCAATCGAACGCCATACGAGTGCAGCTGCAACTAAAAATCCATTTTTAAAGAAAATAATATTAGTACCTAAAAAAGCATTAATTAATTCATTCATCGCACCATAACTATTTATTAATACGACAGGTCGTAATGGATGGTGCATAGCCGGCCATGGGAATGTTAAATAAATTGCAAGAACCAATGTGGATAATATTAATACTTGGAATAGTTGTCTTATTTGTAGATTTTTATATATCGTCGAGAGAAAAATGAGTGGGTTTTGCTTTTTATATAAGATCAGAAAAAAATAACTTATCAACATGGGCCCAAGAATAATGGCTGGTTCTTTAAACGTCGTTGCTAAAATGTAAAAAAACAAAGTGAGAGCTAGCAGATAAAAATGATGGAAACGAATTTTACTAATATTGACAGTTTCATAGAGCGAATTTTTTTTGCAAAAAAGTAAAAAACAATATAAACCGAGTAGTAAGAAAAATGGATAAGCAAATTCAAAATGCAATATGGTAAATCGCGACAAACTTAATGCTGGATGCATAAGAAAAATAGCAAAGGCGATGTAAGCCCCCACTTCTAGCTTTGGAAAGAGCAGCTTATAATTCGCAATCAGCATAAACCCGATTAATGCCAGAAAAACAAAATTAAGAACCAAAAATGCTTGTACATTATGCCATCCGAATAAAGGGGCCATCAGTTGGTATATTAAAAAATGACCGCTAGGCCGGAAAAATGGGATTTCTAATTGCAACCATTGCGGATGTAAATAAACATTTAATAAATCGTGAAAGCTTAGGATTTTTTGATTAGCAAGATAAATAGTGGGTTGTTCGGGGTAAAAGAAGTCAGATGAAATAATGGGCGAATTTATCCAAAGCACAATCGCTAATAAAATAGCAAATTGCATCAATCTTTTTGAAAAAGAGATTATAAGTGAGGGTTTGAAGTGTAATGCCATGTTTGCCGTGTCGTTTTAAATTTGACAAACATTTCTATAAGTTTTTGCGGTAAAAAGCAATCTTCTTTTTGTATTAATTTGTAGCTGATAGATATTATTGAGAGTTAGTACGTCGTTGCCGCGTCGCAATTATATAGGTTAAATAATTCGTCGATGAAATTCCTATTGCCTATTAAATGAGCTTTCACATACAGTGTATAAATCTTTTGTCATTCTAAAGGTATTACACATGACTATCATCACCACTTTATCTGGCAACGAAATGTATTGTCTGGCAAAGAAAGGATTTTCAGCAGGAAATATGGTGGTTGGTAACAGTGTTTATTCATTGGGATTGATACGCAGCCTAGGAGCAGGGTTTAAAGCTGTTTTAGGTGGTGAATTACAACAAGTTACTAAATTAATTGAAGAAGGCAGGGAGGTTGCTTATAAACGGATGGTGCAAGAAGCGAATGAACAAAATGCAACGGGTATTACAGGTGTATCCAGCGGTTTAATCTTTCATCCAGGGAATGTTGAGTTTTTATCAATTGGATCATTAATATTTACAGATAATCCAAATCGGAAAGCGCAATTTTCTACCTCAGCAACAGGCCAGGAATTGTATGCACAATTGGATGCAAATTATCGTCCTATTTGTTTTGCCTTTGGCAATGTGGCTTATTCTATTGGTTTAGGCCGAAGTTTTTTGGGCGGTCTTAAAACACTTGTTCGTGGTGAAATTAAAGAATTCTCTGATATTTTCAATCATACTCGTCATTTGGCTTTACAACGCATTATTGACAATGCCAAAAAACATAATTCTAATGCTGTTCTCGGTATAAAAACATTGATATTGCCATTTTCAGCTGCAAATGAAATGTTGATGATGGGAACGGCATCTCATGCCAATTTTATGTCATCAGGAAATGAAGTTGTTACCAGTGCTTTGACTAATATTGAAATGTGGAATTTAGCTGCATTGGGTTATGCGCCAATGAAATTATTATTAGGTACGTCTGTTTATTCATTAGGTTTCTTCGGCAGCATGACTTCATTTTTGAAATCTTTTGTACGTGGAGAAATACCTGAGCTGACAAAATTAATTTATGGCGCGCGAGAAAACGCGCTAGATGTAATTAAAGCTGAAGCGAAATCAATTGGAGCCGACGATGTATTTGGTGTTAAAACTTACGTTTATCAATTAGGCAATGGATTAATTGAATTTTTGGCTATCGGAACAGCAGTTAAAAAAATGCCAGAATTAAAAACTGAATCTGAGCAATTACCACCGCAAGCCGTGACGATTGATCAAGATAATTTTTACGATTTTGCCAGCGCATTAACTTCTGTTGATGTGAATCGAGACTATAAGCGACCAGCAGGAAACATATTCGGCGGATTAATGTTGATTATTGTTGTCACCATCTTGGTGTTCTGGAAAATATTTTTTCATAATTGACTCTTAATCTTTATATGCTGATAAAATAAATTTATAGAAAGCGGAGATGAGTTTATCGAACATGAAAAAAATACTTCTTTTATCTGCCTTATTTTTCTCACATTCTGCACTTGCTGAAGTTTATGAAATTAGCGGATCAGCTTTTGCAACCGATGGGGCGCCTATACCTCAATATGTTGCATCACATCACGAAAAAATAATTATGGTTGATCCTAATGCGCACGCATGGGGTGCGTATAATGCACAGGGAAAATTAATTCGTTGGGGTATTGCAACGACAGGCGCAAATTGGTGTCGAGATATACAACAATCTTGTCGAACTAGTAGCGGGTCTTATCGAGTTTATTCACTGGGCAGCGCAAGTTGCGTATCAAGTAAATTTCCATATCCAGGCGGTGGTGCGGCAATGCCTTATTGCATGTATTTTAATGGCGGGGCTGCAATTCACGGATCAGATGATGTGGAATTTGCCAATGCAAGTCATGGTTGTGTGCGTGTACATGTTGAAGATGCTAAATGGTTGCGATATCAATTTGTAGAGGGCCCTTCTGTATCAAATCAATATCGCGGTACCAAAATAGTTATCAAATCTTATCAGACAAATTGAGCGAGTAATCTTTATAAGTCTGCTGTACTTTCTTCTTCTGTTGTTAATATTTGATAGTCATCTTCTACGCGAAAAATATCTAGCGTGCTTAATTTTGCTTTAGTAGAAGTAGCAGACGGTTGTTTTTTAGCTCCAAAATCAAGCGGTACATTACATGAACCTATACCCGATGCTGCATATACTAAACGTGACATGGGGCCAAACTGATTAGTATCACTAAAACGTACATAGCTTAAACTCAGTGTAAGATAATTAAAAAAATCATCGCTGCGTAATTGAATCGACCATGACCCATCAAACTCAGTAGGCGCAATATAAGTCCATGCACCTGGATTTGAACCAAGGTTATATAATCCAAATCCCGGTAGAACTGTCGAACCACCAGCAACACCCGTAATTACAAAATGAATGCTGAGCCATGTACCACCGCCAGCAAGAAATGGAAAATCAAAAATATATTGGCCATTCAGTGCTACTTTATTATTACTGCGATCAGCAATAAGGAATGTCTCTGCATTGCCAATAGGATACGCAATATTGTAGGCGGTCGAGAAAATAACTGGCATTTGTAAAGGTGGAACAGCAAGACCAGAGGGCAATGTAATCCAGTCAGTACCTTGGTTCCAAGGTGGAGGTAGATTACCAGCAGGTCCGTAAGTAAGTGTAGGTACATAAGTTGAATTAGTGCTTAATCCATAAAATGGACGTGTGCCTGGAGTTTCTAATTGCAATGGGAAACCAGTTGTTCCACCTAGGTCTGTTTGATTACTCAAAAAAACTCGCATGGGTCCTTGAGTTTCAAAAGTCGGGTCTTGTGAAGATGTGATGATGAGATTTTTTTTCATTATCCAATCTCCTTTTATTTTAGTGATGATGCAATATGTCTGGTTGTTCGCTTTCAATATCTTGTTTATTTTGATTTGGTGATTGTGAACCTAAATAAATATAGGAAATACCAGGTCCAAGATCAGAAACACCATCTATTACTCCTAAGCCAATGCGAGCTAAAGGATGTTGTAGCGCATTGAGTGGTTTAGCAAGATCAGACAATGGACTAACGATATCGATGAAGGTTTGTAATGAGCTTTCACTCACAGCTGTTTTCTTTAATATGACAAAAACAAGTTGTGCGATACCGCCTGCGCACATGGCAGCAAGATTTTTACTGTCTTGACGCGGGTTTGTATTAATAGCTAAAGAGGTAATGACAAAAACAAAACCGGCTGTTACAAACTCAGACCACCATATACCATTTTCATAAATAACATCCGATGTATTACCTTGTTTTAATGCATAATAACCTGGTCCCGGACAAATAAGGCCATTAATTAATATGGGCAGAAAAATACTAGATGCGGCTAATAAAGCAGAATCATTTACTAAACCGCTATCAAGTGCAATGTCGACAATCCCATACACACATAACAAAGCGCCGCCTAAAATTTCTTGCGTTGATGTGACCGCTTTAGTTTCAGGAAGTAAAATAGGTCCAGATACAGAATAAGGTGAGACACCAACAACCGCACGATAAATAATCGTCGCAGGAAATGCAGCAACAAGTGCTACCAATCTCGCAATGGTTAATTGTTCTGAAGCACCAGGATTAATAACATTATTGTAAATTGTTTCAAGAAAGAACCCGGTGATTGGTTGTTCAAATACCCATTGCGAAACAACATTCAATAACGCAAGCATGGCATCAAGAAATAATTTTGCTAATCCATCGAGAATATCAAGTACGAGCAATACTAAATTTTTTGCTGTTTGTAATAATACTTTAACGGTAGATGCAGCAAAATTTTCAGGATTTGTTGCGACAGAAGACAAATAATTACAAGTATCGGTAATTTGTTGTTGAATCTCGGTACTCAAACTATTTTCAAAAGCAGTAAAGAATGTTTGAAAAACTTGTTGAACTTGTGGTTGTGGTGGAATAGTAAAACTAGATGAAGATCCAAATGGTGATGTCATTTTATCGTAAAACCACATTGCTTGTACTTCAACTTCTTGAACAATGGCAAGAATACTTGCTGTATCATTTAATCGTTTTTTATTTTGCGCAAATTCCAATGATGCTGGCATGCTGAAATTCATATTGCCATAATCAGCAATGATTTGATCAAAATAATTGGTGACTGTGATTTTAAGATCTGCAAAAAATGTACCGACTTTAGTTTCACCTGTTTGTACTATGGCTGTTAATGCAGGCGGTGCTTGACTTAATAATTGTTCAAATGCAACTTTGGTATTCCAAATATCTTGACGACCATCGCTTAATAACCATGCAAAAAATTGATAGAGTTGATCGAAAAAAACCATGACTGAGTTAAAGATAGATTCCGCAATTTGAAAAGCGCGTTCAAGACTTTGAATATCACCATCAAACAGATATTTAACACCATTAATAATACAACTGATTGTTGCTGTGACAACACCAGAAACGGTTGAAATAACATATTCGAAAGCAGTTTCAACTGCATTTGACACTGCATCAGCGATATCATCTAGAAAATCAAAAAAACCATCTAAAGGAATAGGTTTATTAACAGCATTAGCCAGTAATTTTACTTTTAATATTTGCGCTTCTTCTTGTGTCAACTCAGTAAAAGTGGCTCTGCCATTTTTTACTGAAAAATGCCAATGACGCACTTTACTTGACTCAGGATCAATTAAACGCTGACAACCTGTTAATTTTTCAGCGGCGCTAACAAGGCGTGCAGCATTTTTAGATAAAGCTGCTGGCGTATAACTCATTGCTGTTGTCACTGCTTGCTGCACAGAAATTGCATCTTGTTTATATTGATCAGGTAATAATGTTTCTGTGTCAGCTACCGATAAATTTTTTAATTTATCTTGTAATTTACAATCAGGATCAACAGCAATGGCACTATCATGCAGTAAATCAGGTAACGAAAAAAGTAACTTATTTGCATTGATGGTATTAGTTGGAGAATAGAGAACAATACGACCATTGCTATCTGTAATAACTTTTGCAGATGTGTTTTCATCTACGACCAGTGTTTGATTTTGCCATGAAATAATAGTTGTTTCAGGTGATGATAACAGGACAGTTTGATTTGGTAATAAATTTCCAGCACTATCCATTAATGTAAAACTAGTGCCATAGACAGCTATTTTTTGAATTTGTTGTACTTGTGCATCTAACTCATGTTTTAACCATTCACCACTTGCTTGATCAGGTTGTTTTTGCATGGAGAAAATAGTATTGCCTTGCGCATTAATCATGAAGGCAACGGGTGAACCATCTGCATCTAATCCTGCTGTCATGGAAGTAATGGTTTCACCTAATTCAATGGCAGGATCAAATGTCGTGCTATTTGCTTGTTGACTAACGATATTTAAACGCATGTGTTGATCAAGTGCCATTAAACAAATGGGTTCGGCACCTGCATCGACGGCTATCATTTGCTCGCAAGTGAGTGATGTATCAATCACCATTGCACGTGGTGAATTGACGCCGCAATCAATATAAGAAATGCTTTTGCTGCCACCACTCAATCCATCATTATAAAGAAATATACCACTGTAGCGATTACTGCTATTGATTGGAGTAGCAAAGGCAATATCACCGAAACGAAAATATTGTTGCGCAACAATTACTGCTTGCTCACCACCGGTAAGTGCAAAGAAAGTGATATCAAGTGTATTAGGGGCGGTATCATTTGTAACAGCAGCAACGACACCTTCACCCCAAGTAAGTGTTGCACAAAAATCTAAAAATGTTGAATCCACATTGCCTAATTGCTGCCAACCTTTTAATGTTCCTTGCCAATCCACGCGCCATAAAGTCATTTGTCCACTGCTATCAGTGATAATAGCTGCAAGCTCAAGATTGCCAGCAACAGTGCCTGTAGCAAAATTTCTTACATAGCAAGGAGGAGTCAAATTATTAAATACACTAGAGGCATCTATATGTTGCCAATTGCCCCAATTACCATTGTTATCACGCTGTATGTAATAAAGATCAGGATTACTAGTATCAGGACCAAGACAAAATAAAGTGAATACACCATTTGCAATGCCACCGACTAATTGTCCTGGTAATACATTTGGAATTAATGTTTTGATGCTCCAACCTGTATCACTGTTAGGATCAGGGTAGACATTGTAAATGATCACCGACGATTTTCCATCGATGCCAGTATAAAATAATTCACTTTCTCCTTGCGCATTGGTTACTTGAATCATATTTGTTTGCGCAGTAATTTCTGTGCCTAATCGATAGTCTTCCATGAGAGAAACACTGGCGCGGAAAGTGACGGGCGTAGCTGTGGACGCATTCATATACCCTCCGTAGTTTTATGTATTTTTTAATTATAATTAAAGTTTACGTCAAAAATAAATTCAACGCTAGAAACACATATAAAACCTGAGAATAATCAAGATAAAATTGTTTATGTATGTTCATGAGATAAGATGAAGAATAATTATCATAATTTAAATATTCACGATGATATTGATTTGGATTCATGAAAATAAATATTAATAAGAAAAAATTCAAATAAAAATATTTTTTTAAACCTTATTAAAATTACATGGGAAAATCTAGCTGAGAACTTTAATAATCCTGGAAAGAGTGTCGTTTATTAATGAATTAAATACATTCAATCTGCGATGCATCCCACTCACCGCCTAATGCTTCAACAAGACCCACTGCAGATACCATTCTCTGATATTCAGCATTAATTGCAGTTTGTTCTATGTTAAATGCATTTATCTCCGCAGTAATGACACTGGAATAGGGAACTGTACCAGATTTATATTGGTTGATAACTAATTTAAGTCCTAATTTTGCGCTAGCAACAGCTTTTCTTTCTACCACTATTTGATCGTTAAGAATACGTAATGAGATCAGATTATCTTCTACATTTTGAAAAGCAGCTAATACAACCTGACGATAATTAGCAACACTCGCATAATAACCCGCTTTTGCAGCGCGTACTGTTGCCGCACGTAAACCGCCATCTATAATTGTTTCCGCAAGTTGCATTCCCAACGACCAATTCAATGCGGGAACTGAAAATAATGGTCCTTTTGGTATAGTGCTTGCAGTGCTTGTTAACGTGAGTGTAGGAAAATAAGCTGCTTCTGCCACACCAATTTGTGCATTGGCTTGTTGCATTAAGCGCTCAGCTTGTGCGATATCAGGACGACGTTCTAATAAAACAGAAGGAACTGAAACAGGTATTGCAGGTGGGACTGCATGAAATGGACCGGGTGCAAGTGATAATTCAGCCGGTGGTATTCCAATTAAAACGGCAATGGCATGTTCATATTGTCCGCGTAAAATTCCGTTATTAATCGCTTGCGCTTCTGCCGCTTCTAAAACACTTTGAGCTTGTACAATATCACCGCGTGCAGCAACACCAGATGCATATCTATGTAATGTTAATTGCAGTGAACTTTTGTCACTTGCAACCGTATCATTTAAAAGTTTTTGGATAGCATCAAGTCCCCGTAATTCAAAATAAGTTTGTGCTAACATGCCTTCTAAAGATAAACGCGTCGAAGCAAATAATGCTTCACTGGCTTGTGCGCCAGCTGCACTTGCTTCTACTGTACGTCGTACAAGTCCCCAAAGATCAGGCTCCCATGTAGCATCAATTAACCATGAACGAGAATTAGTAATAGTAGAAGATGAATTACCGCCGGTTACGGCGGTACCTGTTGACACACCTGTTGTTGTATTACTAATAAATGAAGAACCGCCACCGCCTTTTTGGCGAGACATACTCAGTGAACCTGTTACGGTAGGGAAAAAACTTGCTGCTGCTTCATCTACTAATGCGCGTGCTTGTTTGTAGTTGTAATAAGCATTTTGAACAGATTGATTATTTGAAACTAATTGGTCTTCTAATTCATTTAATTTCGGATCATTAAAAATCAGCCACCATTTACCTCTATCATATTGGTCTTTGGGTTGTGCAAGCTTCCATTCTATGGATTTGCTTGATTTCTTTGATTTGTGCGGTGCGATAACGGCTTTATTTTTTGCTTCTTTAAATTGAGATGGTGCATCAACAAGTGGTCGTTTGTAATCAGGCCCCACTGCACATGAAGTCACAAATAATATGAAAGTTGATATTAGCCATATTTTTTTAAGCATAAATATTAACCTGTAATAATAAACTGTAGTTTGTATTATTCATCCTTGTAAATTACCAAACATGCTAATTTACAAGGACAAATTTCACGGAATGACATCCCCATTATTCCTCAACCACATTGGGCCTTCCAAAAAATTGAGTCCACTTTCTATTCCACCAAATGCTATAACGATCCATCATAAGATAAATCACCGGTGTGGTATAAAGTGTTAGCATTTGACTGACGATTAATCCACCTACAATGGCAATACCAAGTGGTCGACGTAATTCAGAACCTAAACCAAAGCCAACAATTAATGGGAGTGCGCCAAACAAAGCGGCAAATGTTGTCATCATAATGGGTCGGAAACGTAATAAAGCAGCTGTATAAATTGCATCACGTGAAGATTTATTTTCAGTTCGCTCTGCATGAAGTGCAAAATCAATCATCATAATTGCGTTTTTCTTCACAATGCCAATGAGTAATATGATACCGATTAATGCAATAATACTGAGATCTGTTCTGCTAATGATTAATGCTAATAATGCACCAACGCCTGCTGATGGTAGCGTAGATAAAATAGTTAAGGGATGAATTAAGCTTTCATACAACATTCCAAGCACAATATAAACAGCGAGCAATGCTGCTGCGATTAGATAAGGTTCGTTTGCCAAAGACGCTTGAAATGCTTGTGCTGTTCCTTGAAATGATCCATGTAGTGTATTAGGTAACCGCATTTTTGTAACTGTTTGATCAACCAAATTAACTGCATCACCTAACGCTACATTAGGTAATAAATTAAATGATAATGTTGCTGCAGGCGCTTGGCCTTGATGATTGACGAGTAATAATGTTGATGACGGTGCAAAACTCGAAAAAGCTGACAAGGGAACGGGGTTGCCTGTGGGTGAAACGACATAAATTTGTTTTAATGTTTCTGGATATTGCCAATATTTTGGCGCAACTTCCATCACAACATGATATTGATTCATTGCTGTATACATAGTAGAAACTTGGCTTTGACCAAAAGCATTATATAAAGTCGAATCTATTTGTTGTGATGTTAAACCAAATCGAGAAGCTGTATCTCTATCAACGGTGACATAGACTTGTAAACCATGATCACGTTGATCACTATTCACATCTGCAATACCAGGTAACTTAGCAACTTCTTCTGTCACTAAAGGTGTCCATTTATTCAAATCATTTAAATCATTAGCAGATAATGTATATTGAAATTGTGCATTGCCTTGCCGGCCACCTACCATTAAATCTTGCGCTGATTGTAAATAAAGTGCAGAGCCGGTTACTTTATTCACCATGGGACGTAGCCGGTTGATGGCTGCATCTGCAGATATTTTGCGTATGTTTAAATCTTTCAGTGTTATAAAAATAGAGCCTGAGTTAACGGTAGTGCCGCCAACAAATCCGACGACATTTAATACAGCAGGATCTGATTTAATAACATTTATATAATCAACGAGTTTTTTGCGCATGGCTTGAAAAGAAATATCTTGTTCTGCTTGAATAGATCCTGTAATTCGCCCCGTATCTTGTTGCGGAAAAAAACCTTTTGGTACTTCAATAAATAAAACAACCGTTAGAATAATCGTTAATACGGTTGCAATTAACATTAATGTTGGATGTTCTAATACCCAATCTAAGCTCACTCGATATTTTTCATTGATATAATTGATGAATCGAAGATAAGCATTTTCATGCGTATCCGGCTTTAAAATTTTTGCGCACATCATAGGAGTGATAGTCAAAGACACTAACATTGAAATCAAAATGGCAATAGATAATGTGACTGCAAATTCACGAAATAATCGCCCAACAATCCCTCCCATTAGTAAGATAGGAATAAAAACGGCAATCAAAGAGAGACTCATGGATAAAACAGTAAACCCAACTTCTTTCGCGCCATTATATGCAGCTTGTAATGAGCTTAATCCATGTTCCATATGACGAGTAATATTTTCTAATACGACAACAGCATCATCAACAACAAAGCCAGTTGAAATAGTGAGTGCCATTAAAGATAAATTATCCAAGCTATAATTTAATAAACGCATAGCTCCAAATGTTCCTAACAATGACAGTGGTACGGCAATGCCAGGAATTAACATGGCACGTATATTGCCGAGAAATAGGTAAGTGACAAGAATGACTAAAATCATGGCGATAATTAATGTTAATTCCACATCATGCAAAGAAGTTCGAATGGTTGCTGTGCGATCCATCATAACTGTAACATCGATACCAGCAGAAATAGATGCTTTTAATTGCGGTAATAAATGACGTACACGATCTATTGTCTCAATAACGTTTGCGCCAGGCTCTTTAAATAACACAATAAGAACAGCAGGTTTACCATTTGCAATGCCTGCATTCCGTAAATCTTCGACGGAGTCAATTACGTCTGCAACGTCAGATAATTTGACCGGATTATTATTTCGATAAGCAATAATTAAAGGTTGATATTGAATCGCTTTAAAAATTTGATCTGTCGTCATAATGGATGAAATAGTTTTGCCGTTAGAAATTTGTCCTTTAGCAATATTTGTATTAGCAGTCGCAAGTGCTTCCGCAACACTAGGTAAACTAATTCCATAACTATTTAACGCATTGGGATTCAATTCAACACGTACACCTGGTAATGAACTGCCGCCTACTAACACTTGTCCGACGCCATCAATTTGAGATAATTTTTGCTGCAAGATGGTTGATGCAGCATCATACATTTGTCCGGTATTGTATTTATCAGAAGTCAGCGCAAGAATCATAACGGGTGCATCAGCAGGATTCACTTTGCGATAAGTCGGATTACTCGGCAAATTGCTTGGTAAATAACTTGCAGAAGCATTGATAGCCGCTTGCACATCACGTGCTGCGCCATCAATATTACGAGAAAGATCAAATTGCAATGTCACGCGGGTTGAACCAAGGCTGCTCGCGGATGTGATTTCAGTGATGCCAGCAATACGTCCTAATTGAGTTTCTAACGGTGTGGCAACAGATGTCGCCATGGTTTCTGCGCTTGCACCCGGTAACGATGCTTGCACAGTGATTGTAGGGAAATCAACTTGTGGTAAGGGTGATACAGGAAGAAAATTAAAAGCGACCATGCCCGCAATAGCTAATCCTACTCCTAGTAAAGTTGTGCCGATAGGTCGTTTAATAAATGGAGCTGAAAGATTCATTCAAGTCCCTTGTTGGATAATGAAGGGACTGAATTTTTTCCTCTAATGGACATGACTTTTTGTGCCATGTAATCAAACGTGAGATAAATGACCGGTGTGCTATATAGAGTCAGTAATTGACTGACCATTAAACCACCTATCACTGCAATACCCAATGGTTGTCGTAACTCTGATCCCATGCCTGAACCAAAAGCAAGCGGCACAGCACCTAGCATGGCTGCACAAGTCGTCATTAAAATAGGACGAAAACGTAAAAGTGCAGCTTCATAAATGGCATCGCGTGGTGGTTTTTGATAAGTACGTTCTTGCTCGAGTGCAAAATCAATCATTAAAATTGCATTTTTCATCACGATACCGATTAATAAAATAATGCCAATGAGTGCAATCACACTTAATTCATTTCCGGTCAACATTAATGCTAATAAAGCACCCATACCCGCAGAAGGCAGCGTAGACAAAATGGTTAATGGATGAATATAACTTTCATATAACACACCAAGCACAATATAAACTGCAATAATAGATGCGAGAATTAACCATCCCTCATTCGCAATTGAATTTTGGAAAATGAGTGCAGCACCTTGAAAGCTTGTTTGCACACTTTCAGGAATATTTAAATTTTGTTTTACTTCGTGAATCGTATTAATTGCATCGCCAAGTGCAACGCCTGGTGCAAGATTGAATGAAAGAGTAGTCACGGGGAATTGGCCTTGGCGATTAATCACTAAAGGCCCGGTTTGTTCTGTGATAGTAGTAAATGCGCTTAATGGGACAGGCCCTGAAGAACCTGTAGATTTTGTAGATCCAGTATTATTTGTGCTGGTATTAGAATTTGTAGTATTAACATAGGCTGTACTTGTGTTTGTATTTGTACTGCCTATGGTTGATGTTGAGCTGCCTACGACGGAATTAATATAAATATTATTTAGAGAGCTAACGTTTCGTTGTAGTTTTGGGAATGCTTCTAATACAACATGATATTGATTGCGCTGAGTAAAGATAGTTGATACTTGGCGCTGCCCAAATGCGTCATATAATGTGTCATCTATTAATTGCGGTGTAATTCCCAATCTTCCAGCCGTATCACGATCAATCTGAATCATTGTTTGCAAGCCACGATTTTGCTGATCACTAGCCACATCTTGTAATGTTGATTGGTCTTTTAATTTGTCCAACATAGTCGTTGACCATTTTGCAACTTCATCGGCATTAGGGCCACCTAAACTATATTGATACTGTGTGCGACTCACACGTGTATCAATCGTTAAGTCTTGTATCGGTTGCATAAACAATGTTATGCCTGGAATTTGTGCAAGCTTTGGTTGTAAACGTCGAATGATGTCGCTAGCACTTGCATCGCGCTTAGCAAGTGGTTTAAGTGTAATTAACATGCGGCCACTATTTAAAGTCGTATTAGTGCCATCAATACCAATAAAAGATGAAATGTTTTCAACAGCAGGATCACTTAAAACAACACGCGCTAATGCTTGTTGATGCTGAGACATAGCGGAAAATGAAATAGATTGTTCGGCTTCTGAAATACCTTGGATGACACCCGTATCTTGAATCGGGAAAAATCCTTTTGGAATAAAAAACAATAAAACGATTGTTATAAAAAGAGTAATAACAAAAATAACTAATGTTAATGCTTGATGATCCAACACCCAACGCAACGAAGTACTATAACGCTCAATAATTCGATTCAATATTTCTTCTGATTTACGCGAGAATGCACTTTCTGTTTCTTTTGGTTGTTGTCGCAAAATGCGCGAACATAACATGGGTGTTAAAGTGAGTGATACAAATGCTGAAATCAAAATAGTGACTGATAACGTTTCTGCAAATTCCCGAAATAATCGTCCAACAATATCACCCATGAATAAAAGAGGAATCAAAACAGCAATCAAGGAAATGGTTAACGATAAAATAGTAAAACCAATTTGATCAGCACCTTCAATTGCAGCGCGCAGCGGGTTATAGCCTTGTTCGATATAGCGGGCAATATTTTCAATCATCACAATAGCATCATCAACCACAAAACCAGCGGCAATCGTTAATGCCATTAAAGTGAGATTATTAATACTAAAGCCTAACAAATACATCACACTGAATGTTCCAATCAACGATAATGGAACAGATATACTGGGAATAATGGTGGCTGAAACATTACGCAAAAATAAAAATATCACTGCAACGACTAAAAATACGGATAAAAGCAATTCGATTTGAACATCTTTAATGGAAGCACGAATGGTTGCTGTACGATCTGTCAGTATTTTCAATTCTACATTTGCAGGAAGTACGTTACGTAATTTTGGTAATAATTGTTGAATACGATCGGCAACTTCAATGACATTTGCGCCGGGTTGACGTTGTATATTCATGATGACGGCAGGTTCGGTATTCATCCATGCAGCTAATCTTACATTTTCAACATCATCTACAACGTTTGCTACATCTGACAAACGTACCGGTGCGCCGTTATTATAAGCGATAATTAATTTACTATATTCTGCTGCTGTTAATAATTGATCATTGGAGTTGATTGTATAAGCTAGACGTGGGCCATCAAAACTACCTTTGGCTGCGTTCACATTAGCACTTCCAATCGCAGATCGTACTAATTCTAAACTTAGACCATAAGCAGATAATGCGTTTGGATTAGCTTGTACGCGTACAGCAGGACGCTGGCCACCGCTGATACTCACTAAACCTACACCAGATAATTGTGAAATTCGCTGCGCTAATCGTGTTTCAGCAAAATCTTCTACTTGAGGTAAGGGTAATGCTGTCGATGTTAACGCTAATGTCATGATAGGTGTATCAGCAGGATTCACTTTGCTATAAATAGGTGGGTTTGGTAAATCAGTAGGTAAATAACTGGATGCGGCATTAATGGCTGCTTGCACTTCTTGCTCAGCAACATCAAGACTCATGTCCAAGCCGAATTGTAGTGCAATGACAGATGCACCTGTTGAACTTGTCGACGTCATTTGATTGAGACCAGACATTTGACCAAATTGACGTTCGAGTGGTGCTGTGACTGACGATGCCATGACATCTGGACTTGCGCCAGGATAAAACGTGAGTACTTGTATGGTTGGATATTCAACTTCTGGCAATGATGAAACAGGCAACAAACCAAAGGCGAGTATACCTGCCAATAAAATAGCTAACATGAGTAAAGAAGTAGCGATGGCCCGAATTATAAACGGAGCAGACAAACTCATAAATACGTATGCCTTTTCGATCTATTCGCAGCTTGGGTCAATTTTGTTGATGAGGGAGATAATTGCTTAGAAGCATCAAAAACTTTAGCACCATCTGTTAATTTGTCAGCACCTTCAACGACAACAGACTGATTTATTGTAAGACCTGAGGCGATAGAAGTCGTGTCATCTAGCGTGACACCCACAACGACTGGTTTTTCGCTTACTGTTTGATCTTGATTCAATACATAAACGTAATTGCCTTTTGTACTACTGCGTTGAATGGCAGCAGTTGGCACCACGATTGCATTGTGTAATGTTTTCAGTAGTAAACGTATATTTACAAATTGATTGGGAAATAATTTGTTTTGATCATTTTGAAATTCTGCTTTTAATTTTACCGTACCGGTATTTGTATCAATTTGATTATCGATAGTTAGTAATTTACCAACTGCTAATTGTTTACTTTGCTGTCTATCAAATGCTTCTATTTGCAAAGTTTTATGAGCATTTATACGCTTTAATACTGGCGGAATATTATCTTCTGGAATAGTGAATATAATCGTGATTGGATTGAGTGAATTGACAATCGCAATACCGTTTGTATCTGAGGTCTGTACAAAATTGCCTGGATCGACGAGTCGCAAACCTATGCGTCCATCAATGGGTGAAGTGATTTTCGTATAAATAAGATTGACCTTGGTAGCTTGCAAAAGACCTTCATCTAATTTGAGCGTACCTTGTAATTGTTGTACTAATGCTTGTTGGGTAGCTAACGTTTGTTCAGAAATAGAATCTTGTTTCCACAATGTTTGGTAGCGTTGGAGATCAAGTGATGCATTCACCAGCTGCGCTTTGTCACGTGCATATTGGCCTTCGTATTCGACTAGTTGTGCTTGATAAGGTCTATCATCTATTTCAGCTAGTAAATCACCCGCTTTTACCATTTGTCCTTCTTGGAACAATACTCGCATGAGTATGCCGTTAAGTTGAGTTCTCACAGTGATTGAGTAAGTTGGTGTGACATTGCCAAGAGCAAAAAAATAAACCGGTACATCTTGTGTTTTTGTTTGAGCTAAGACGACAGGTAATGGTTGTACTTTAGGATGGCGATTTTTATATGCACGATAACTTTGAATACCAGCGATGATTAAAACAACAAAAAGTAAAGCAATCCAAAAACGGGTCTTTTGGTTAAATGGAACATGCTTACCTTTAGCATCATTATTATTAGCAGATGCCGTTTTGTTATCCATACAACCTCGCGTTTTAATAATCAATTTTTATAAGAAAATAATTTCTAATGTTATCTTGTTTCAGGGGTTTAAAAAACGTTTTTAGTTGGGATGTTGCGTCTGCTTATATAGGTAATTGTTGGTGGACTTGTCATCGCGGCCTTGAGCGCTATTTTTTAGCAGTGCTGTCAT
>DAIEGU010000174.1 GCA_027356065.1 Gammaproteobacteria bacterium | reverse complement strand
GTTACTTTCATGCCTTGATCTATTACTAAACGTACGGCATTGATTTTAAATTCTAAATCATATTTTCTTGGCATTTCACACCTCTTGGGTACTTGATTATACCCTCTGTTCGGTGTGTCTACCAAAATGTAGCAGGGTCAGGTCAGGATGGGGGGATAAAGCATAGCTGCCATGACGTAGAACCAAACCTAGCACTAGCATTCGCAATATAAATATATTAATACTTAGATCTATAGAAGGAACTCATTAAAGCGAGGACTGCTTATGCAAACTAGAAGACCGTTTCCTATTAATGCAACGATTAATGATGAAGGAGAAATAGTCGTTCAAATTCCAAGACCCGCTTATCGTCACTTGGCGTTAGCAGGTTGTGGTGTAAAAGGAACTGGATATGCAGGACTTGCAAAAACATTTAAGACCTACGGTTTGTTAGATGATATAGAAAATATCTCTGGAACATCTGCAGGTGCGATTGCAGCATTAATTATCGCTTTAGGTTACACGCCAGATGAAATTTATAAGCTTTTGTGTGAATTGCCAATGGCAAAGTTTTTAGAAGGCAATCATTCATGGTGGGTCACTCCTGAAATACTACGCAAAGGTTGGAAAGCGCTGGTCATACTTCTTAAGAAAAAGCATGCACTCTCATCAGGCGAAGAATTTATAAAATGGTTACAAGACGTTATTGCAAAAAAGCTAGGCAAGCCAAATGCAACATTTAAAGACTTAGAAGATAAAATTGCAGAAAAGCAAAAAGAAGGTAAGGGCAATTCCTTCAAACATTTGTTTGTTACGGCAACGAATATTTCCTTAGAAACACCTGAAAGTAAAACATTTAGTTTTCAGACAGCGCCGCATGTTGAGTTAGCTAAAGCAGTTGCCGCATCAGGTGCTTTTCCATTTGTATTTCCACCCGTAGAAATTGATGGATGTTTGTTTTCAGATGGTGGCTTGATAAAAAATTTACCCGCCTGTGTTTTTGATGATAGAGAATCGCTGCCTCAGGGTTATGAGTTTAATGATAAAGGCGTAAATCCTGCAACAATCGCTGTAGAAATACATTCGGAAGGTGAAATTGCTCAAATTATTTGGGGAGCAAGCAAGAAGATAAGCTTAGACCATGCATCTGACATTACACGTGCCATTTATAATGCATTATCGCAAACTGTTGATATAACAAAAGTTCGTGAAGCAAGAACATTGATTGCATTGCCGGATGGGAATGTGGACACATTGCAGTTCTCTATTGATGAAAAAGGTAAATTAGATCTCATTTCTGCTACTGAGCAAGCAACTCAGGAATTCTTAGAAAACCATGCGGGTGAATTATTTTCAGTAAAGGTTTATAAAAATATCGAACAATGGTTGGAATCATTATCAATAGATGAGATTGATGATTTGAAAGCGGCGTACGAAGAAAAATTAGAAAACTGGAAGCCGCAAGCATTGCCTGACGAGCCAGTAAAAGAATTTGATCCGAATAATCCTACACGTGAGCAATTAATTGAATATATTAACTTCCTCGATCAATATGAAATTTATCATAAGAAAATGAAGCGTTATCACAAGCAACAAGAAGATATTTTGAAAAAACAAAAAAATCAAATAACCGCTAATTTGTTTAATGAGCAAAATGAATTAGTCAAATTGGTCAAGCCTAAAATTAAATTTCCAAATTTTCATATCAATCTTAAATTGCCTAAATTAGATGAAAACAGTTGGGATGCTAGAGTGATTAAAGATATGGAAGCCCGGTTACAAAGTATAAAATATGAATTGGAAGCTAAACATAATCTTTTAAATGCATTTTCAGAAAAAGTGAAACAATCGCCTAGTTTGCCATCGAGCGGCTTGCATAAGCCATCTACGTCATACGCATTAATAAAGCAAATGGTAGATTGTGAGGAGTACATTAAATTTTTGGAAAGTGATCGCAAGGATTTGGAAGTTAAATTAAATGTGCATGCTAATAAAAATGAAAAACCAAGAAAGCGTCATTCAAATATAAAAGAAGATGAAATTAAAAAAGATGGTAATAAACAATCAGAAGATAGTTTGCGATACGAGATTTTTTGTAATGTTATTAGCAAATATATGAATTTTGCTGGCACCCCATCTGCTTGGAAGAGTTTGCTGGGGTTAATTAATTTGAATCATCCTGTTCTTGTGTTTCAACCTTATAATCAGCCTGAAAATATTTTTCATTTTGATTTAAGCCAACAGCGAGATCAAAAAATATTTTTGATTAGCTTGGGATTACATTTGTTTACAAAAAATAGACCCACAGAATTTAATTTATATAAACGTTTATTTCATTCCTTTTATCCGGATAACTTTCCAACTTCTATAAAGAATTTGGCACATTTTTTTGGCAAAAATGGAAATGAATTGTATGCATCTTTATATAGAATAGAAGAGCTTATGAATCATTTTGCGAGAATAGAAAATCCAAAAAATAATTTACTCATTAATATTGATAACATTTTAAAACAAATTTCTTCTGCTTCATCGCATATTATTGTTCCAGCAAAACCTACGTCGCAGCAATATACTGAGAAAATGTTTAAACAAAAAGGTATTAGTAAAAGCACAATGTTAGTTCCGCGTACATTACAACCAAATGCCAACAAAGATAGTTTTGACGGTGAGTATGAGATTAACGATCCTTATCTTACTGGCGGCGCTAATACACCATTAAATATGCCTTTAGATACAGGCGAAAGCGAAACCCCAGGCTGGTTGTTTAAGAAGTTTACGAATTAGCGGATAACTGTGCTATACATTATTTTTTCCGTATAAATATTTGCTATAAGTGATAAATACCTTCAAAATCTTGCGATTTTAATGTATCTAATTCATTGTCTATTCTCCTTCTATTGTTTTGAAATCCAGATATAACCGTCTCGTTGAGTTAAATGACTATTATTTTGAATTTGTTTGAGATATAAAATTATCTCATTGCTAATATTGTGTAGATTTTCGTAAGGTTGTCGCAATACGAATTCTATCAATTGCTTTCCTTTTTCATTTTGTATAAGACAATCACTAATATCTAATACAGAATCTACATAATCTATTTCATATTGAATATTAAGTTGTTTTAGTAATTCACATAATTCTTCGCAGTTACGTTCTTTTCTTCCGTCTTTATGAATTTTCTTATAAAAGTAATCTCTAAATTGACAGACAGGATCGATTGATCGAAGGGCAATGCATATCTTTCCACCTACCGCAAGATTATCAATCATTTTTAAAATAGCGCACTTCCAGTTGTCGATATAATAAAAAGTATGAATAGATGAAATAAAATCAAAACAAGTAACTGGATGATAATCTTCCCAAGTAGAGCAAATGATATCGATAGTTTGATCACTTATTTCTTCTTGAAACATTGATAGCAACTGTGGAGACGGATCCAATGCTGTAGCCTTAATTGGATGATATGTTTGAATGGCTTTAATCATTGATAATGTCTTATCTCCAAATCCACAGCCAACGTCTAAATAATTCAAATTTGATTTATGAGATAAATTTTTTGCGAATGTTATTAATTTATTATTTAAATAAAGAATCGAATTTTTTGCTTGATTGGTGTGGGCATTAAAATTTAAAAATAATTGATGTTTTCTATCGAAAAGCAATTCAGCTGCTGATTTTGAATCTTCAATATAAGTCATAAAACAACCCACAATCTGTCTATATTATCGGAATTGTTTTATAATTTAATTCAATACATTATCATAGTAAATAATAAAATTGTCGGGAAATCGGACAACATTATGAATAAACAAACATATTCAGGCCTTTTAGAACTAGGGTTATCAGATAAAGAAGCCTTGCTGTATTTATCTGCTATAAAGATCGGGCCTGCCACTGCACAACAATTAGCACTGGAAAGTGAATTGAAACGCTCAACCGCCTATCCTTATATTGATACGTTAGTCGAAAAAGGCCTATTTCATATTGAAATAAATGGTGCGCGCAAACTATTTATTCCGGAATCACCGGATAAACTCTCCATTTTGCTAGATAGAAAAAAACAAATTTTGACAAACATCATGCCTCTATTAGTGCAAGATTATGTTCACTCTTCTCCATCAAATAATACAATTAAAATGTATTATGGTATCCCAGGAATTAAATTAATTTACGATGATATGCTTACGGGCCTTAAAGATGGAGACGAATATTTTGTTATCTCCGATCAGCAAAAATGGCATGCGCTTGATCCACAATATTTTGAGGATTTTATTATAAAACGCGCCAAATTAAATTTGGTAATTAAACTTCTACTTCAAGATACTTCACATTCACGTGCATATAAAAATAAAGAAGAACGATATCATGAACGAATTAAATTAATTCCTAAAAATATTGATTTAAACATTAATATGGTTATTTTACCTACTAAAGTTGTTATCGTTCAAATTGTGGAGCCACTATTAGCAATTTTAATTGAGAATCCAAATGTTGCCGCTATGAATAAAACGCTATTTAATGTCATGTGGGAAATTCTATAATGTCGCACTTCGGATAAGATTCTGCCGTTACCTAAAATGTTAGCAGTAAAATAAGTAGTTAAGAGAGGATTTTCTATTGTTAGGATTGTTGTATTTACACTGGCTGCTAGTTTGCCTCGTAGGGTACGAGGCAAACTTATGATGAAATTATAATAAAAAAAATTTATACGAGTGTCTCACGGAAAAATTCTTTCATAGCAATCCATGCGCGATCGCTAACTTTTTTGTTATAAACTGTGCCAAACGTGGGATCATTTGCTTCTGGATTAGTGAAACCATGCATGGTATTGCCATACATAGTCAATTGCCAATCAGCATTTGCATGCGTCATTTCTTCACCGAATTCCATGACTTTATCAGGGGTGACCATGGGGTCATCGAATCCATGCAACGCTAATATACTAGCTTTAATAGAATGTTGGGCTGTATTCTCTGGCGCGTTTAATAAACCATGAAAACTCACCACGCTTTTCACATCAGCACCACTTCTTGCAAGATCAAGAACACATAATCCGCCAAAACAAAATCCAATGGCTCCAATACGCTGATTGTCAACCACATCCATTTTTTTAACAAAATCAAAAGCAGCTAAAATGCGTTGTTGTAATTTCAATCGATCTTGCATGAATGGTTGAATGAGTGCTGATTTTTCTTCCTTTGTTTTACCCAATTTATTTTTGCCATACATATCAATTGCAAAACCAACGTAACCCAATTCACTGAGTAAATCTGCTTTGCGGCAAGCAAACTCATTTTTTCCTGACCAATCATGGCAAACTAAAACAACAGGCTTTTTAGTATTGTCGTCATTATAAGCACAGTATCCTTCTAGTAAGATATCGCCGTCGTAATAATCTATTTTTTTTGTGGTAAGCATAATGTTCCTTGTTAGCGTTAAGCTTGTTGAGTGGTAAATTGCTCAGGTAGATGGAAGTGCCGCAGATTTACTGATAAAAATGGGCTGAATTGTCCATTGGTAAATATTAAATATTTAGCAGGTTGTTCATTCATGGAAACATTAATCAGCATTTGTTTTGGCGAAGAAGCACTTTCAAATGTTTGATTGATTAATTTAAACCAACCCCAATCACCGTTATAGCGCCGGTTAAACATTTTAAGATTGTTCATCGTTAATTGAACAGATGTCATTCTATATTTATTACTGCCAGGCCAATTAATAACGTGTGGTGTCTTTGGGCTTTTTGGTGCATCGGTCATTAGTTTGTCGTTAATATATAATTTTACATTTTTAATTCGTTTATCGATTTGATAGGGTTGCAAGGAAAATTGAACAGATAATTTATTGTCACCACCAGGAAAAAATGTATGGTGAATGCGAATAGCTTGCTGAATTTGACGTAATATTTCATCTGAAAAAGAAAGTTTTATATCACCAAACGTTTTCCATCGCCAATCTGGGCGAGAAATATCAACTAAATCTTGTAAGTAAACATTGTAGAAATTGACGACGGTGCCGGGATTACCAAAGAATGCGACAAATTTTCGGATGTCGACTTCTCGTTCAGTATTCGCGCTGAAAGGATAATGGTTTTGAATATCAGTTTGATAAGTCCGTATGACTTGGTCTTTCCATGAAGTATCGAGATAATAGCCTGCATCTTGCATCAGAAAATGCCACGTATCGTTAGAGATTTTTTCTAACCAAGTCTTAATTGGCTCAGGACTTTTTGCTGCGATCAAATGCAAATTGTTGATGGCGTCAGACGTGCCGAGGTTTTTTACCCGATGCGAAATGATATCAAAGGCTGCTTTTTTCTCATTCGAAGCTGTAGTAACAGTTTGGATATATTGGTGCAATGCTTCAAGACCAGAAAAAATATCATAAAGAAGGTTCGCCGATGGGTTTTCTCTGTTGACTAAAATTGCTAAATTTTGCAATTTAGGGCTGGCTGAAATAATAGGTTCAAAGTAGGTATTCTCGCGTATAACTTGTAATAGTTGTAATAATGGGGAATTGGTACTGATTAATTGAGTAATCAGTGTATCTGCTTGTGTTAATGTCTTCGGTGTTGTCAAATCAAGATTGTTTAAAGAGCTTTCCCAAATTTCAATGTAATTGTTTACATAATTTAATCTTAATTGTTCAGTTAATTCATTGACTGCTTCTTGAGTTTTATTAGTATTAAGTGCATTGCCTAAAACCCAATTGCCAATGATCGCTTCTTGCGCTGCGATAGCACATTGTTGTGAATAAACACTTGAAAAAACTTTTGCAGTAAACATGATGGGAATTTGTTTGGTAGGTTGCTGTAAAGCAAATACGGGAGAATTTGCAGCAATTAAATTAATGTCGCTTTTTTCATTGTTATTGTTTAGATGTTTCAAAATGATGTAGCTTAACTTTAAGCTAGGCATCGTTGTCAGCAATTTTCTTGCTTGATCGATGATAGAATTATTTAACAGACTAGGTTGCATCCCTGTATCAAGTGCAAGTTGCAAATGAGCAATTAGGTGATTTTTATCTTCCTCAGCCATGGTTGTTGGTAAAATTTGTTTTACGGTATTTATCACATAGTCTGGTTGAAAGTGTTCGCTATCGCCTAGCATTAAATAAGCTTTTAATACGACATAAACATTGTCTGATGTTTTGTTGACAGGCATGCGCAAATATTCTTCGAAATACGTTTTGATTTCTGGGATGAGAATAACTTGTAATGCTTGATGATAAATGGCGCTAGCTTTTTGTTGTGATTTGTTAGAATAAAATTCAAAGATATGTGTAACATTGAATTTGAATTCAGAATTTTTTGCGGCTTCTTGCAATGAATTTAATAATTTTAATGTGTTGAGTAAGTGTTCATCTGGATTATTAAATTTCTTTAAAGATAGATGATAATTGGATACTTGATTTTGTACTGCATAAGCTTGTTTCATTCCTTGTTGAAAATCTTTGCCCATGACGCTTGCTGCAACAGCAATAATGGCTGCAGACATGATATATGCAGTTCGTGATTTCCATGTTGATACATGTACAACTATTGGCTGTGCATGTGAGCGTGTATTAAAAAGTGCTTGGGTTAAAAATTGTTTTATAAAGTAAGGCCGTGATTCAGGAATGGGTGCTTTAAATAATTGTATGGTGCGATGAGTATTGTTGATGTTGTCATCAAGCACGGTATTATCGGGTTCAGATTTGTTTTGTATGGCACTTGCAAGATATACGCCTTGTAGAAGAAATGTAAAATTGGCGGATGCAAATTTTTTTGTGAAATCGAATGCGAATTCTTTCAGGCGTTCGATTTGCAAAGGGAAATCTTTAATATAAGGTCTCATCATGGGATTGCGTTCTTGATGTAGGCGCCATAATAGTTGCTGGTTCAATCGCTTAATTAGTGCATTAAATCGTGCAGCGAAAATATCACTGATTTTTTCATTAGGTTTGGTTTCAGGTAAAAGAATTCCCCACGGCTGTACAATTTCATCATCACCTGCCTCCGCAAAAAATTGACTAAATCCAGGCAGTAAATCACATTTGGTAATCATGAGATAACAAGGAATTGGGTTTGCAAATGTTTTCTGTACTTCTTCAAGATGTTGAAAGAGATTGTGTAAGATGGCTTGATAATGTTTGTTGTCGTTTTGTTTCATTAATTCTGGTAGCGGTAAGGCGATAATGATACCGCTAATTGCTTTTTTCCCACGTTGTCTTTTAGCTAAGCGTAGAAAAGATTTCCATAAGATGGGATAGACATTTATTTTTTGAGGATTTTTGTTTTCGGTTGAAAGATATTTTCCTGGCACATCAATGATGCTGGCATCACGAGTGATCCACCAATCGCAATGCTCAGATGGCGTTAGATTTTCAATGTCTGCCTGTTGAAAATGACGCTGTAAGATATAGTTAATATTAGAATTTGCAAGCAGCGTTGTTTTGCCCGCATTAGTGGGGCCAATAAGTAGATACCATGGCAAATTGTTGAGTTTGATTTTTTTTCCTTGTTTGCCAATAATCGTTTTCTTTAGAAATTGCGTTGCACCACTAAATCGATTTTGCAATGCTTGCAATTTTTTACGAATCAATGGATCAGTATGTTGAAATGCAGTGGGCGTATCGAGATCAATAATGAGATATTTCAGTAGCCACATTAAGAATAAAAATAAAATGACGTATATGCGTTTTTCAGGTTGAGCAAAAGGAGTATGTTGCGCTAAGGTGAGGTGTGGCCCGCTAATCCATATGACGACAGCAAGCAGCAACAAAACACAAATAGAAATGAATGGCTTTATATAAACATCACTGTTTGTAAGTTTCGTCAGAAACTGGGCTTTGAATTTGGGTAACGTATTTATAAGCTTCATTCGAAATTACATCCATTAGATAGCCTAAACTCACAAAGATAGTCATGATAATGCAGGCAGTAATAAAAAATATAAAGAGTGGCGAGAAATTTCTCTTTACAACTGCATTTGCTGCCGGCTTTGCCTGTTTAAGCGGCATAGGGGACAGTGTTTTGCTAAAATTACCTCTGTGAGCTCGAATATGTTTATATAAGTTATTCGTTATTTGTTCTAATTGATACTGGCTATGTTCTGTCGAGCGATATTGTCCTTTGTAGCCCATGCTTAAGCAAATGTACATGAACTCCATTAAATCAATATAATGTGCTGGGTCTTTAACTGCTCGCTCTAATATAGTAAAAAATTTATCTTGATGTTGAGTGTCTTGGTTAAATGTAGCAAGCAATGACAAGCTGTCCCATTGTCCATGGCTGCCCCATGTCGTGTTTGCAATAATGTCATCAAAAGTAGCGCATAGCGCATAGCGGCAAACGACTATATATTCAGCATTATAGTTGTGATGCTGAATGGTTTCCTGGAATACAGTTACTTCTTGAATCAGTTCTTTTTGTAACTTGGCGGGTTGTCTATAGGAGCTCAGGTTTTTTAGTTTGCCTAACACGGAAAATAAATAGCTTGCGGCATCCACAATAGGATTTAATCCAGCTTTTGGGTTATGTGTATTAACTCGGCCAGACAGAACATGCTGTGATGTATTTAAATTTTTGACTTTACCAACGGCTGTTTCGTTGTTGTCTTGAGCGTCTGCTGAAGGAATAAATGAAAGATTTTCTTTTGGTGTTTGCTGATTATGTGTTGCAATCATCCTACACTTTCTCCCCTTCTACTTCTTGCATTGATGAGCCCCGTTTTCCATATAGCAAATTGTCGCTTTATGTCCAGTATCAACGATGCATTGCGTCATTATACACAAACAAATATCCCCGCTAAAGCGGGGATATTTATAATAGCAAGTGGGATTGAGAATTAGTCAAGCATGCCGTATTGCTTGAGTTTCTTTCTCAAGGTGCCGCGACTCAATCCTAAGACGATTGCAGCGCGAGATTGATTATTTTTCGTATACTCCATAACAGATTCCATGAGCGGAGCTTCAACTTCAGCTAAAATTAGCTCATATAAATTGCTAGGCAGTTCACCTTTTAAATGGATAAGATAATTTTCAAGTGCCTGTCTAACACTGTCATGAAGCGGTTGGTTTTTTTGAGTCAACTCAAATGACGATGCAGATTTCTCTAAAACATTGATAGTCATAATTTCCCTCACTTAGGGCACTGTTCACGATACAGCAAGTATTTTAGCCATTGTTCTTTGTTAGAGCAATTAATTTTTGCACAATATTTTGTAAGACAATGACCATCGTTTTTAAGTTTTTTTACTTACTCTACCGAAGGGCGGGAGGGGAGGATTGTTTTTTTTTAAATGAAAGCCGTCTGTCACATGCCCTTTTGGGTGCGCGCCTACTTCTAATCGAGCCGACAACAGTTTGTTTGGCTTTTACTGTACTCATGACGCAATTGGTAGAGTCAGCGCACCCCTTTGTACTCTCAATCGGAGCGCTTTCATTAAAAGAAAATAATCACCCCTCCTGCCTCACCACCCCTACATATTCATCCATTTTTCCAAATAATGAATATTGACCAGTCCTTTTTGGAAAGAATTGCCGCGCAAGATGTCTTGATGCAATGGAATATTAGTCCGAATGCCATCGATAACCGTTTCATCTAATGCATTACGCATGCGAGCAAGTGCAAGCTCGCGGGTTTCTCCATGAGCAATAATTTTTCCGATTAAGGAATCGTAATAAGGAGGGACTTTATAACTTCCATAAATATGAGAGTCTACTCTAATGCCAGGACCACCTGGTGCGTGGAAGTAACTGATTGTGCCAGGAGATGGAGTGAAAGTGCGTGGATCTTCTGCATTGATTCGGCATTCAATAGCATGTCCGCGAATGACGATATCTTTTTGTGTCAGCGTTAGTTTCTTGCCTGCAGCAACTTGTAATTGTTCTTTTACCAGATCGATGCCTGTAATCATTTCTGTTACGGGATGCTCAACTTGTATACGCGTGTTCATTTCAATGAAATAAAACTTTCCATCTTCATAGAGAAATTCCATTGTGCCTGCGCCGCGATATTTCATGTCGCGGCATGCTTGTGCGCATAATTCGCCAATTTCTTCTCTTTGCTGTTGAGTAATACCAGGAGCGGGTGCTTCTTCAATGATTTTTTGATGGCGACGCTGGATTGAGCAATCGCGCTCGCCTAAATAAATGGCATTGCCTTGTCCATCACCCAATACTTGTATTTCAATATGGCGTGGATTCTGCAAGTATTTTTCTATATATACTTTGTCGTTATTGAAAGCAGCTTTTGCTTCGCTGCGTGTTAATGCAATTGCATTAATCAAATGTGACTCTGTGTGTACAACACGCATCCCACGTCCACCACCACCGCCTGATGCTTTAATAATGACTGGATAACCAATTTGGCGGGTCAGTTTGATAGTGTCAACATCATTGTCACCGATAGGGCCATCGGAACCAGGTACGCATGGGATGCCAATTTTCTTCATGAACTTGATAGCTGCTACCTTGTCACCCATTTGACGAATAGTGTCTGGATGCGGGCCGATAAATGTAAAACCGCTTTTCTCAACTTGTTCTGCAAAATCTGCATTTTCGGATAAAAAGCCATATCCTGGATGGATCGCAATGGCATCAGTAATTTCTGCAGCACTAATAATAGCGGGAATATTGAGATAACTTAGCGCTGCGGGATGGGGGCCAATGCAAACAGATTCATCAGCGAGACGCACATGTAGAAGATCACGATCAACCGTTGAATGCGCTGCAACCGTTTTGATACCAAGTTCTTTGCAGGCGCGCAAAATGCGTAAGGCAATTTCACCGCGATTAGCTATAAGAATTTTATCTAACATTCGTTTCATTCCCGCGTCTCCGATTTTTTACGCACATATGGTATAGACAGTGATTGATAAGCTATTCGATGACAAATAACGGCTGATTGAATTCGACAGGTGTACCATTATCAACGAGTCTAGCTGTGATGGTACCTGCTTTGTCTGCTTCAATTTGATTAAACATCTTCATTGCTTCAATTAAACAAATAACATCGCCTGGTTTTACTGTTTGGCCAATTTCAGTAAATGGTTTTGAGGTCGGGGTTGCTGACAAATATACCGTGCCTACCATCGGTGCTTTGATAGTATGTTTATCCGAAACAGATGCTGGTTCTGCAGGTTTAGCGGCAGCTTCCGGGGCTTGAGCCACTGCTGCGGTTGGCACTGCAGGTTGAGCGGCAACCATCATGGCAGGTTTAGCTACTTCGCGAGTAATGCGAACTGATTCCTCACCTTCGCGTATTTCAATTTCAGCAACGCCCGTACTTTGGAGAAGCTCAATTAATTTTTTGATTTTTCGCATATCCATCGTAACAGCAAACTCCTCTGTTAATGGGTAAAGGAAGGCATTGTGCACGAAACCAAGCCGATTTGTCTAGTCTTTACACGATACCGGATTTTAAATGCAAATCCCAGCATTTTCACTTAACTTTTTAAGAACATCTTGCGATAGCTGAAAGCAAAAATAGGAGGGAAAAGAGAGATGGCAATAATGCCATAGATAACTATAGAGAAATTATCTTTAATAAAAGGTAATGAGCCGAAGTAATAACCTGCAAAAAGCAACGCACCAATCCACAACACTGCGCTGACAATGTTGTAAAAAGTGAACTGACGTAAGTTCATAAAGCTAATGCCCGCCACAAAAGGCACAAAAGTTCGAATTATAGGCAAGTAGCGAGCTAAAATGATAGTTTTTCCGCCATGTTTTTCATAAAAAGCATGCGCATCTTCCAGGTGCTTAATATTAAACCACCGCGAAGTTTTGGTTTTAAAAATTTTAGGGCCGATGGCGCGCCCAATGAGATAATTGGTTTTGTTGCCTAATATTGAAGCAATGATGAGGATTAAAAACAAAACTCGAATATCTAATATATGTCCATCTTTAGCAGCAATGCTGCCAGCGGTAAAAAGTAACGAATCACCGGGTAACAAAGGTGCAATAACCAAGCCTGTTTCGCAGAAAATGATAAGAAATAAGACGGCATAAGCCCATAAGCCATAATTTGATACAAAAGAAAGTAAGTAAGTATCAATGTGGAAAATGTATTGCATCAGTTGGTCCATGATTTCCTACCAAATAAATGTCAAAGCGACTACTTTTACCTGTAATTGAGAAGTTTGGTGCACGTTCTACGATGTTCGCTGCTAAACGCGGTCTTTTTACCACAACGCGTCTTTTAGCACAAGTTAACGCAGCTTCAAACAATAAATCCACATCTTCATCTTTTCCCAGAAGTTCTTGCATGATGACCATTTCTTTTTTAACTGACGCGGATTTCTTGCGTTCGGGAAACATAGGGTCTAGGTAGACAATATCGGCTTTATGTTTAGGCAGCCAATCGATTGCATTGGTATGGACAAGATGCATGTTGGACACGATGGCCGCTGACTTTGTAATCTTTTGTGCTCGTATCAGCGCATCTCTCAGTAAGGCATTCAGAATTGGGGAGCGTTCTAACATGGTTATTTGATACCCCAGCGTCGCCAAAACAAAGCTATCGCGGCCGAGTCCAGCGGTTGCATCAACAATCACTGGGTTCTCACGCGGCTTAAGCCCCATTGCGCGAGCAATCAATTCGCTGCGAAATCCTGCTTGGTCGCTGCGAGTTAGCATTTTATTAGATAGAAAATCTATATAAAAAGGGGATGTTTTACCTTTAGAAATGACGGCTAAATATTCTGGCGTTAGTGCTAATAAGTATAAGTAATGCGACGCTTGCGTGTTAATTACAAAATCTAGTCCTAATTCACTTGCCAGCTCTTTAGCTTGTTGGTGCAAATGGGGGTGTGTTGTTGTGACAGCAATGAGTAATGTTTTGGTCATGATTCAATACGATAAAAAACCATTTTTTAGCAGCTCTATTTTACAATCGCAAGTGCGAATATAACGCTGTATAATTCTTTGCTCATAAAATGAAGATATTGAGGGTGTAATGAATCATAGCGGCCAATTTCCCAAAACGCGTTTAAGACGATTACGTCAAAATAGCCGATTGCGAAATTTGATACGTGAAACTCGGTTAGATACAGGAAGATTGGTATTGCCGCTTTTTATTCGTCACGGCGCTAATGCCAAAATTCCTGTCCAATCTATGCCAGGCCATGCACAAATTAGCGTTGATCATTTGGAAGCTGAAATTAAAGAAATAACCGGTTTGGGTATCAAAAGTGTATTGTTATTTGGTATTCCAGCGATGAAAGATAGTTTGGGGCAAGATTCTTACTCTGATCAAGGCATTATTCAGTCTGCCATTCGCATGATTAAAAAAATTGATCCAACGTTATTGGTGATTTCAGATGTTTGTCTTTGTGAATACACAGATCATGGTCATTGTGGTGTAGTGGAAGGTCGCGATCATTCTCATGAAGTTGATGTAGATAATGATAAAACATTAACATTGTTAGCCAAACAAGCGGTGAGTCATGCGCAAGCTGGAGCAGATGTCATCGCTCCTAGCGCTAACATGGATGGGATGGTGCATGCTATTCGTGAAGCACTTGATGTCGCTGGCTTTCAGCATGTTCCTATTCTTAGCTACTCTGCGAAGTATGCATCTTCTATGTATGGACCATTTCGTCATGCAGCAGAAGGCGCGCCGAAGTTTGGTGATAGGCGTACTTATCAAATGGATTCAGGCAATGCAAAAGAAGCAGTGCGTGAATGTGCTTTGGATATTGCCGAAGGTGCGGACATGTTAATGGTAAAACCTGCACATACTTATCTAGATGTGGTTTATCAGGTCAAACAAACTTATCCAGCATTGCCTCTGGCTGCTTATCATACTAGTGGTGAGTTTGCCATGATTAAGGCAGCAGCAGAAAAAGGTTGGATAGATGAGCGTAAAAGTGTATTTGAAATTTTAACCGCTATTCAACGTGCGGGCGCAGATTTTGTCATTACTTATTATGCAAAAGAAGTGGCAGGATGGTTACGAGAAGATAGATAACTATTTATATAATACTTGCTCGAATCCCGATAAAAACATTTGTACCGCCATGGTGGTTAATATCATGCCCATCAAACGTTCAATGGCAAGCAATCCACGCTCACCTAACACTTTTCGCAGATAATCAGCAAATACCAATACAATTGTAGAAATAGACCAAGCAATCAGCAGGGCTATAAACCAGCGTGTCATATCATAAGGCGCTTGTTTGGCTAACAACATAACAATGGTCATGGTGGAAGGCCCTGCAACCAACGGAACGGCTAATGGAACAATAAAGGGATCAGCTAGTTTGCGAGGTTTTTCTTCATGATCTTCATGTGGAAAAATCATGCGTACGGCGATTAAAAACAAAATAATACCACCCGCAATTTCCAGCGCAGGTTGAGAGATATTCATGCCTTCTAAAATGTATTGGCCGAAAAATAAAAACAGAACAAGAATAATTAAGGCAATAAACGTTTCACGCAGAATAATGTTTCTGCGTTTTGCAATCGGTACATGATTTAATACCGACAAAAATGCTGGAATGTTTCCTAATGGATCCATTACAAGAAGCAAAGTGATGGTAGCTGAGTATAAAGTCATAGTGCGCTCAGTGTAATTGAGCTTGATTGAAATTCATAGGTTGGAAAGTTTTTCTGCGCATTCGTCCCCCCCCTAGTCTATGCACACATCTATGAGGGATTGTCCCTCATAGATGTGTGCATAGACTAGCCTTGCGGGGGAGAGCCAGGGTGGGGGTAACTATAGAAGGAGCACACCCTGCAATTGCATCATTAACTCTCTAGGTTATACTTATCGCCATGAAAATACGGGAACGAATTTTACAATATGCTTTTTTAATCAGATTGGATAAACCAATCGGTACGTTGTTATTGCTCTGGCCAACGCTTTGGGCAATGTGGCTTGCGCAGCAAGGCCGTCCTGCGTTTGATATTCTTTTTATATTTATAGCCGGTACTTTTTTAATGCGTTCAGCTGGATGTGCTATTAATGATTTCGCGGACAGAAATTTTGATGGGCAAATTGCAAGAACACGACAACGTCCTCTCGCGAGTAAAAAAATATTACCTATAGAAGCATTAATTATTGCTGCACTTTTATCCTTAATTGCTTTTTTGTTGGTGTTGCACTGCAATCGTTTTACGATTGAGCTTGCATTTGTAGGCGCATTTTTAGCAGCAGCTTATCCATTTTTGAAAAGAGTCACACATTTACCTCAATTAGGATTAGGTCTTGCATTCACTTGGGGAGTGCCTATGGCATTTGCTGCAATATGTAACAGCATCCCTTTGGCAGCTTGGGTGCTTTTTCTTACAGGGTTAATTTGGCCAATCATTTATGACACGATGTATGCAATGGTTGATCGTGAAGAAGATAAGAAAGTAGGCATTAAATCCAGTGCAATTTTATTTGATCAAATGGACACCTTTATTATCGCGCTGCTGCAAGTTTTGTTTTTGGTCATGTTAGTCGTAGTTGGAATTATGTTCCGATTGCATGTGATATATTTAATAAGTTTAATTATAGTTGCTTTGTTGTTTGGTTATCAGCAATGGCTTCTTAAAACTGGCGAAGCAAAAAAATGTTTTGCCGCTTTTCTCAATAATAATTGGGTTGGCTTTGTTATATTTCTAGGTATTTATCTGAGTTATCAATAGGGACAGGACCTAATGAAAA
>DAIEGU010000122.1 GCA_027356065.1 Gammaproteobacteria bacterium | reverse complement strand
CATAGGCAAATCCGGTTTTTTCACCACTAGTGACACGGACACCCACACCGCGATCAATATCGAAGCTACCACCTTTAATAATGCTATCTTCTAAAGCCCATGATTCGGTATAGGTTGATTGAAAATATAAATCGGCATAATCGACAGAATGGCCTAGCAAATTATGCATGATGGTTTGCAGCTGATTGTCTGTTAAGCCAGCGGGATCAAGCAAATCTTGTCTTACTATCTTGAGAATATCAGTCATAACTATCTTTAAACTCACTCTTGATTAAATTCATCAAATTATGCCGGATAAAAATTGAATGGCAAGCTTGTCATGCCAGCGCAGGCTGGCATCCAGGCTTTTTTAGCGATTTGCTGGATGCCAGCCTGCGCTGGCATGACAACAATTGGCATGACAAACTAAAAACAATTTCGTGGGGATACATCAGCTCGCAATAACAACTATTGCAAAGTAACCTTGTTTTGACTCCGCGAATCTACTAGGATTGTTTTTTGTGATAAGGATCTTACTCTAAAAAGGATTTCGGCAATGAAAACATCGCATTCTGTTATGACTATGATTGCTATTACTTGTCTAATCACAAGTTGTACTTCTAGCAAGTCTCCCACACAAGTTGCTTCTAATTATCTAAATAGGCAAAGTGTAGTAACTACTACGAAAGAAAATTATCCTGCTAAAAATCCTGAAAACATTGCGCTTTTTACCCCCGACCATTCACCTCATGCTGCTTATCGTGTTATTGGTGTCGCAAAAATATCTAAATACAACTTACTGGGTATGCAACGACAAGAAAACACGATGCAAAACATGATGAAAACTCTCGCTGCATCGATTGGTGGTGATGGCATTATGGATGTTAGTCATACAAACGACGCCGTACAAGGAAATGTCATCGCCTATCAGAAGATTTTGATATAGCAATATAAGCTGGACGCAAAATTAAAACTCACGCCAAACAATTTCTCATTTTGATACAACACACATTAATTCGTCATTTTACTTTCAAACTCAGTTTGAAATTCTAATCTTGGCATTTCATTACGCAAAACAATTTCTTGCTGAGGATGCGGGGGTTTAATTCCATGCTGGATAAACGCTTCCCATATCGCCATTAAAACCACAGACATTACACTGGTACGTGACTTTACTTGCCTGATATTAACAAAATAGCGCACTTCAAAATCCATCAATGCATCACTAATTTCTTTCATATAAACTTCAGGAGCCGGTTCTTTCAATACTTCTTTTAACGATGCGAGAACATTTTGAATAATTTGTTTTACTTCATGCGGATTATCATAACGACTAATTTTAATATGCGTGACTGTACGTACAATATTATCCATGGCAGTCCAATTCATAAATGATTTATGAAAAATTTCTGCATTCGGCACTAATAATTCCATACGGTCCCAAGTACAAACTGTTATAGCGCGACTGCCAACATTGGTTACCTCACCTTCTATGCCACCAATATTGACTATATCTCCCACACGTAATGGCCGCTCGAGTAAAATTAAAAATCCGCATACAAAATTATTTGCTAAATCTCGCAAACCTAAACCCACACCAAACGCAAACATACTCGCTATCACTGCAAGCGCGCTAAAATCAATACCCAACACCCGTAAACAAATAAAAATGCCGATTACGACAACACTATATTGACTCAAGATAGCAATACTACTACGTATACCCATATCTTTAGTTCGAGATAAGAGTAAACGAAACACAAATTCACGCGTCCATTTTGCAGTCCAATAAAAGACAGAAATCAAAACAAATAATTGAATAATGTTAAACGGTGTAATAGTTGTGTTTAATGCATGTATTAATTGATAGTGTAGTAACCGTGTCAAGCGCACAACCATAGGTGATTGCTTGTCCCAACCGTATAACAAAAACAACACGACCCATGCGCTTAAAAATAAAGTAATGCGAAGTACTTTATCAAGGGGCTTCAAAAATGCTTCCGTCCATAACCAACCATTATTGATGTACTGAATTACAAGACGTGAAACTTGCTCCATACCATCTGATAAAAGACCGCGTAATACCAGATAAGCAATTAACACTAGCAGAAAAATGCCTTCATACCAGGAAATAGTCATAATTAAATTTAAGAACCCAAGTAAACCGACAATCGAATTCCCAAGGATCAATAGCGGTACCAAAATTCCAAGAAGACGTATGCTGCGTTCAAAATAGGGATGTTTAGATTCCATGTGCGAAAGAATGAGATGCGGCAACACATCATATGAACGCAACATGAATACTGAAACAACCATTAACACACATAAAAACAAACAATCACAAAGTGTTTTGATTTCGTAAATAAGCGGTAACTGATGAACAAAAACGGTGATCGTAGTTATGACGCTGCCAACTAACATAATCCATTTAAGACGACGATATAATTTAACATCGTGTCCTGCCGTATTATTTGTTGTCTCAACCAGACAAACACGTGCAAGGGTCAGAATAGCTTTAAATGTTAACCATACACCTGCAAGATAAATTAGAAACATGTAATTTGAAAATGGTACGCCAATAAAATACATGACTCCCAATAGATTGCTTATCACTGCAAGATCAAGAAAATTGCGCCGTAAACACTGCAAACTTAACCATTTCGTATTGATACTATCTTGCCATGAAGAAGGTTTATTTAATGTATTTATTAATGATCTTCGCAAAGACAAAAAGCTAACAATCACTAACGATTCTATAAATAGAAAAATACTCCACGCCAAAATACTCAAGCTTGCAAACGCATGTAATAAATTAGCTGCTAAACTCTTCACAATTTGAAATGTCAGCGCAGGAACTAGCAAAGATTCCTTACCGATATCCAGTAATGTTTTTACATCCAGTGATGGAAAGCCTTGTCGTAAAGATAACTCTACTTGCAAAGCTTGATCCAACGTTTTTCTAAAGTCGCTCAAACTTTTGTTTAATTTAACCAGCGCATCGTCAGAATTTTTATATTTATCACGCAATACTATTAACTTACCAACGTAGACTTGAATGGCTGGAACATCTTTTCTTTTTTGTAAATAAGAAATATGTTTCCCTAAAATACCAGCTCGAGATTTGACGACCGTATCAAGTGTGTTAATTTGCTTAGTTAAAGCTAATACCTGATCACCAATTTCATTTAATAAGCTAATGGAATTGCCTTTTAATACAGCCAATTTCATTTGTTGAATTTGATCTTTATATCGCGCTATCAATGATTGACTATAAGCAAAATTGGCATTTTCGTTTGCGTAAAAAATATCACGCTCAGTATTTGCATAAGCATCTTTAGATTTAATCGGATCTATGTTTGCAAGCTGCTCATAGGATGTATTTAATTGTTGCAACCAATGATTTTGCTGTTCTTGATAAGCTAATTCATCTTTAACTTGTTGTTGCTTGATAAATAGCATCTTGCTAGATTTCAACAAAGCGATTAAACGATTTAAATTTTCTTTTCGTAATTGCAAAACATTCTTGGCGGTATATTGCAAATCTTGCAAATATTTAAGACGTGATTTTTCTAATATCAATAATTTCTGCTGATAACTTAAATCAGAACGCAATCCTTCAAGATTTTCGACGCCATTATTATCTATTTTTAAACCAAATATGCTTAACACATTAAGTTGATTTTCTATTTCCTGGATATTTTTACTTAGCCAATTTATTGTTTGCTGTGTATCCGTAAGCTCGATATTGATACTCTCTAAATTAGATTTGGAAACAGAAATTTCCAACCCATATTTGTCTAGTAAATTTTTATTAACTTTACCTACGGCCAATTGAGACACTTGCTTATCGTGCTCATTTTGTAAATGAGTCAACTCTCGTTGATTACGCTCTAAACGTACTTTCAATAAATTGATTTGTTGAGTCACCAGCTGAATACGATCAATTGTTACTATTTCATCATTAATAGTATTGGATTCAGCATAGACATTTGCAGTTAACAATATTAACAAGAGCGGCAATAAAAAAACGGTGCGCAATTTTTTAATTAGCATCTGCAGGTGCATAATTAAGTACCTTTTCCTTGAATAATAACTTGAGTAATAAGAGGAAAATAAGTCCGGGAAAACATAATAAAAATGACCAAATATAAAATTGTATCCAACCCCATTCTTTTACCATCACGCCAGCAACAGGGCCTAAGAAAACGCGGCCTAATGAGGCTATAGCAGACAATAATGCATACTGACTTGCAGTGTAACGATGGTTGCATAGTGACATTAAAAATGCGAAAAAAGCTGCTGTGCTTAAACCGCTACAAAAATTTTCGATGAATATAGATGCAATCATTAGAAAATAATTTTTACCCGCCCAGGCTAATGCAACAAACATTAAATTCGAAAAAGCTTGCGCAAGACCAAACACAAGTAAAGCACGAAAGATATTCCATCGCACTAATAAAAGACCGCCAATGAACGCACCCCCAACGGTCGCAATAAAACTCACTGTTTTATAAGCAAGCCCCACTTCACTTAAACTAAAACCTAAACCATGTAATAAAAAATTAGTCATCAGTTGCAATGCTAATGCATCGCCTATTTTGTAAAAAACAATAAACAGTAGTAACAGAACAACTTTTTCTCGTGTAAACAAATCTTTTATCGAAGCTAAAGTCACCGAAAAAAAAGTTTGCGAAGATGGAGCAATATCAGCTACTTTCGGCGCCATCCAAGCTGGGGCCATGGAAAGAACAATTAACACAGCCATCAATTGATATGTCAATTTCCATCCAAGGTGATCTGCAAATACCAATGCCAACCCACCTGAGAATAAAATGGCAATTCGATAAGTAAAAACAAAATAAGCGGCGCCTAAACCACGCTCTTCCGTTTTCAATATATCTGTGCGATAGGCATCTATTGCTATATCTTGGGAAGCAGAAAATACAGCCAATAAAAAAGCAGCCATCCCCATTAAATGGGCTTGTGATGAGGGTCGTAAAAAGGAAAGCGTTAAAAGAAGTGCTGCAACACCAACCTGAGTTAATAGAATCCATCCCCGTCTACGTCCTAGAACAGGTATGCGAAAGTAATCCATCAACGGTGCCCACAAAAATTTTAAGGTATAAGGAATACCGAGCAATGACAGTGAACCAATAGTAACAAGGTCAATATTTTCTTCAGTAAACCACGCTTGTAATGTAGAACCGATTAATGCGAGTGGAAGTCCTGAGGCAAAACCTAAAAATAAAATCGCAACCAGACGCGGATTACCGAGTAATTTAGTAAAAGACATAGACATATCGCTACTCATCAAGCAAAAATTGGTTGAAATTTTATCATTAAAATTGGGCTGTTAATAGCGATAAGAGTTGCTATGTGTGAAGTGAAAGTTGTCCATACTCGTATGGCTTTGTTGCATAATTCATTCATTATGATGGCGCCCCTCAGCACAATAGAGTTTATGAGAGGCGCATCAGCTTCAGGGCGAGCGGATTTATCCCAAGCACAGAAAAATTATTTCTTCCCTTGTTTTTGTTCAAGGCCGTGTCGTTGCTTACGCATCTTATGTAATCGCCAAAGCGTCATGACAGGCCCTGAAATAATATAGACAGAGAATAGTGCGAATAAAACTTCTGGCGGCTCAAGTGCAATACCTGCAATGATAAAAACAGCCATTACAACAGTAACAAAAGGCACCTTGCCTTTAAAATCTACCGTTTTAAAACTGGAATAACGGACTGTACTAACCATTAATGCAGCAACAATGATTGTCATAAAAGCGATAGGTACAGAAAGTGTTGTAGCCTCTACTTCATAAGAAGAACCAAGCCATACCAAACTGGCAATCATGCCGGCTGCTGAAGGACAAGGTAAACCTTGGAAATATTCTTTTTCGCTAACTTGGGTATTAAATCGAGCTAACCGCAATGCTGTTGCAGCAGCATAAACAAATGCAGCCAACCACCCTAATTTGCCAAGAGAAGATAAAGACCAACTATAAACAACCAAAGCAGGTGCGATACCAAAAGCAGCCATGTCCGATAAACTATCGTATTGAGCACCAAACGGACTTTGAGTATTAGTTAAACGAGCAACACGTCCATCAAGACCATCTGCGATCATTGCTACAAAAATAGCGATAGCCGCCGTATCAAAATAACCGCGCATAGCCGCTACGATGGCGTAGAAGCCAGCAAACAAAGCAGCTGTTGTTAATAAATTCGGTAAAAGATAAATACCACGCTGCGGTATTTTATCTGGTTGCTCTGAATCAAGTGGTAATTTGGTTTCCCGCTGTTCGGCACTCATGCACACCTCATTTATGTTTTTATTTCAAATGCTTTAATACATGCATCCAACTCTGGATCCAGAGGGGCTTCTACTCTAATACGTTGATTGAGAGAAGGCAAAACAAAATCAATTGACCTGGCATGTAGAAACATGCGTTTTAAACCCATTTGGTGAGCAAGCTTATTAAAATCCGGATTACCATAACGATCATCGCACGCAATCGGATGGCCTTGATGAGCAGCATGTACACGTATTTGATGTGTACGACCGGTAAAGAGCTTGGCTTCAACCAATGTCGCATCTTTGAAAGATTGTATAGTTTGAAAATGAGTCAAGGCTGATTTTCCATCCTTATTCACTTCAACAACATGCTTACCGCCATCCCGATAATCTTTATGTAAAGAAACGTCTACTTTAAATTCAGAACGCTTCCACTTCCCCATTGTCAGCGCCCAATAAATCTTACTCACCTTGCCTTCCCTAAGCAGCGTATGCAATTCACGCAAAATACGTTTTTTCTTTGCGAGCACTAAGCAACCGGAAGTTTCAGAATCTAATCTATGCGCAAGCTCGAGATTGGGAAGTTTGGGATAAATGTGTCGCAATGCCTCAACGACACCAACCCTTACTGTACTACCCGCATGTACGGACATTCCAGAAGGTTTATTGATAATTAATAAATTCTCATCTTCATAAAGAATGCGTTCCGTAAGCAACTGAGTCGTCGTTTTGCTAGGCGGAGCTGCTACTGCTTTTTCAGGTAGAAAAACCGGAGGCAGTCTAATTTCATCCCCTTTTTGCAAACGGTAAAAAGGTGAAACTCGTTTTTTATTGACCCTCACCTCGCCTTTACGCAAAATACGATAAACGCGAGATTTAGGCATACCTTTAAGCTTGGTTATCAAAAAATTATCAATACGTTGGCCTTCCAAATCAACTGAAACGATAAAATGCTCTACATTTGTTTTCTTCTGGCGGTTATGCTCATCTCGTGTCATTTTTATACATGTCCTGGTTTTAATTGATATAAAATCAAGATATTGGTAATATCTCTGGGTATTTAACGACTGCTATTTTACAGTCATTTACGAAAGTTACTAAACGTAGAATATTAATTTTGGATTTAACGTGCATTTAGCACAGATGATGAGAATACCGTTTTTATAGAATTTACGCATTAGCGACAAGAGCGATGATTCTTTGAGGTTTAACAAAGTAAAGCTAGAAATTGTATGAATGGTTTTGTAGGTTATCCAAAAACCGATTACCGTAGCCGCTGACCGACCGATTCAACGTCTAATTTGGTAATAATGAGTCTAGAGCTCTATATATGAAAGCTACACCTTGACCGCTCTCTTCTATAAAAAATTTTGTCTCATCCCTTGATTGCAATGCACATAATAAGCGGATGAAAACATGAATAGAATGTTAATTAATGCAACTCATAAAGACCAAGAGTTGCGAATTGCGTTGGCTACAGGCCAATATTTGTATGATTTAATTATTGAATCTTCTGTACGAGAACAAAAACAATCTAACATATATAAAGGCAAAATTACTCGTATCGAACCCAGTCTGGAAGCAGCATTTGTTGATTATGGCGAAGATAGACATGGATTTTTGCCATTAAAAGAAGTCGCTCGCTCTTCCTTTAGAGCTGATTATCACGATACCGGACGCCGACCAGCTATTAATGAAGTGCTGGAAGAAGGTCAGGAACTTATTGTTCAAGTAGAAAAAGAAGAGCGTGGTAATAAAGGCGCTGCACTAACAACCTTTATCACTTTACCCGGCTGCTATCTCGTACTGATGCCAAATAATCCTCGCGCTGGTGGTGTATCTCGTCGCATTGAAGGCGATGAACGTGATGAACTGCACGGTTTATTGAGCTCTCTTCAAGTACCAGAAGGCATGGGGTTGATTGTACGCACGGCAGGTGGTGGTAGATCTCAAGAAGAACTCCAGTGGGACATGGAAATCTTATTGCGATTATGGGACGTTATCCAACGTGCGGCAAAAGAACGTCCAGCCCCTTACCTCATTTATCAAGAAGGCAATGCTGTTATTCGCGCATTACGCGATTATTTGAGAAAAGATATAGACGAAATTCTCATTGATCATTCTGATGTATATGAAGATGTTGTGAATCATTTGAAATTAATTCGTCCTGATTTTGTTAATCGAGTTAAGCATTATAAAGATCCAACCCCACTCTTCACTCGCTTCCAAATTGAAAGCCAAATTGAATCTGCTTTCCAACGTGATGTGCGCTTACCATCAGGCGGATCTATTATCATTGATCACACTGAAGCACTCGTTTCGATTGATATTAACTCTGCTAAGTCAACTAAGGGCGGTGATATTGAAGAAACCGCTCTCATGACTAACCTTGAAGCAGCCAATGAAATCGCAAGACAATTACGTTTGCGCGATATTGGCGGTCTCATTGTTATCGATTTTATTGATATGACACCTATACGCAATCAACGTGAAGTTGAAGAGCGCTTACGCAAAGCACTAGCCATGGATAGAGCACGTGTTCAGGTAGGTAGAATTTCCCGCTTTGGTTTATTAGAAATGTCACGTCAGCGTTTACGCCCATCTCTGGGTGAATCTAGTCGTGTGACTTGTCCACGCTGTATAGGTCAAGGCACTATTCGTGGTATTGAGTCATTAGGCTTATCTGTCATGCGTATTATTGAAGAAGAAGTTTGAAAGAAAATACTGCACAGGTTCGCGCTATTCTGCCAACCGAAATAGCGGCTTATTTATTGAATGAAAAACGCCAAGCAATTATCGATATAGAAAAACGTCAAAGTGTTGCCGTTATTGTAGTGCCCAGCATTCACTTGCTAACACCGCAATATGAAGTAGAACGTATTCGTCTTTCTGATTTAACTGAAAAAGACGAAAAATTGGCTAGTTACAAACTTGCTATTAAACCAGAAGTTTCTAGTCAATCAAACGCATCGCCTACTTCTAAGTCTCATCAGGAACCTGTCATTAAAAATATTTCTTCTGAAGAAATGCCTGCTGCTCCTGCTGTCACAGCATCACAAGCACCATCATTACCACCAAAAGAAAAAGGCGAACCAGGCTTGATTAAAAAGCTGTTTGCTTTCCTAAGCGGCAAAAAAGAAGAAACAGCTTCTGTCACTCAAGAAAAACAACATTCGTTTGGTCAACAAGCAAGAACGCGTCCACCACAACGTCACAACAAAGGACGTCATCGTCATCGTAGTCGAGGCGGACGTGGTCGTCCTGGCGGACATAGTGGCAATTTCCGTCAATATGACAACAGAGACAGACAAGATACGAGACAAGATAATCGCCCACGCGACACTCGCGACTCGGATAAAGATCATGTTCAACGAGATCAACACCATCATCATCAGCAACAACAACCACGCTGGCAGGATCAACGACAAGATCAACGGCATGATTATCATGAAACTCAAACACAAGCTCCAATAACACCTATTGCTGCTCCCCCAGCAAGTAATTTGCCGCAAGTAGTGCAACAACAGCCACCACGTCAGCATGAGCAGCGTGTACCAGTCAACAAACCTGTTGAAAAACACGATGTAGAATTAAAAGACCAGGTGACAACTAAAGCAACGATCGTGCCATTTGAGTCTCAACAACAAAAAACCGATACAGCATCCACAACTGATACCAATGAACGCGGTCAACAAAAACCAAAAAGTAACAGACCAAGACCACGCTTCAAGCAGCATCGCCATCGTCATGGAAAAGTTCATACTTCTAAACAAGAACATAGTGAACATAAACATTCACTGGAAGGTGAAGACATTTATAACAATAAAAATAAGGGTGACGAATAGTAATAGTCATTGCTTCTAGATATATCCCGGGTAGGACCGCCCGGGACAATCTCGTGAATGATTAATTTATTCTTCTTCTGCGCTTAAACGGCGAGCCCTGGATTCCAGCATAATTGGAATATCATTCATGATGGGGTAAGCAAGCCGATCAAAGCGACAAATCATTTCTTGGTTAGTTTGATCATATAGCAACTCCCCTTTACAAATAGGGCATGCTAATATCTCGAGTAATGTTTTATCCATAAATTTTCATTTTTACATGTGATTAAGCTTGCTTATGCTACTTGGAAGTATAAAAAATGACAACCCGTCTATTTAACCTAGATGCTATTCATCCTTCCTGGAAAAAATGCATTGATTTGGCCTTAGCTGAATTGAGTCAAGACTACTTAAATACACTTGCTCACACAGAATGGTTGCCTGGCCCACAAAAAATTTTTAATGCCTTCTCTTTACCTATGAATCAAGTTCAATATGTATTATTTGGCGAGTCGCCCTATCCTCGCCCTGAATCAGCAAATGGATATGCATTTTGGGATGCTGCCGTCAAAGACTTATGGTCATCCACTGGATTAAGCAAAAAAGTCAATCGCGCTACGTCACTTAGAAATATCGTCAAAATGCTTTTGGTTGCAGAAGGTGCGCTTGATAAAAATACAACCACTCAAGAAGATATTGCTGCACTTAATAAAGATCATTTTGTACAAACGAATGACGAGTTTTTCAATAACTTTATCCGCCATGGATTTTTACTGCTCAATGCAACACCCGTCTTACGAACAGAGATATCGCGTGAAACCGATGCACGAGCTTGGGCTCCATTCGTCAATAAATTATTGACCTGTTTACACGAAAACAGTCCAAAAATACGATTCATCTTGTTAGGACGAATTGCAAATGCCATTGATAAAGTGATACCAACTGACGCTAAAGAACGATTATATGCGGAACATCCTTATAATCATTCGTTTATTACAAATTCAGACGTCATCGCTTTTTTTAAGCCTTTGCACCTATTGTGCAAATAATGCGCCAAAGTAAATGAGTAAAATCATGTGGATTTGCTATACTTTTTTAAAAAAGATAAAGTTATTACATAGATTGAGAGGAAAATAGGATGCGCATACTTCTGGTTGAGGACGATGAATTACTAGGCGAAGGAACACGTAAAGGTCTAACCCAGGATGGATATACGGTCGACTGGGTAAAAGACGGTGCTCTAGCCGATCAGGCTTTGAAAACTGAAAAATTCGATCTCGTTGTACTCGACCTAGGCTTGCCTAAAATACCGGGTATAACTGTTTTACATAATCTTCGTGAGCGTGGTGATACAACACCGGTCCTTATATTAACCGCTCGTGAATCCATTGAAGACCGTGTCAAAGGCTTAGATACAGGTGCTGATGATTATTTAACCAAACCTTTTGATCTGCATGAATTACTCGCTCGCTTACGCGCACTACAACGTCGTTTTGCTTCGCGTGCAGCACCACTTTTGGTACACAACGACATTTCACTGGATCCAGCTTCACATACCGTTACTTACAAAGGCGAACCTATCAATTTATCCAGACGCGAATTTGCATTGCTCCACGTATTATTAGAAAATGCCGGACGTGTGTTATCACGTGAACATCTTACACAATCGCTATATGGCTGGGGTGAAGAAGTCGACAGTAATGCACTTGAAGTTCACGTACATAATCTTCGCAAACGTTTTGGTCAAGAATTTATTCGTACTGTTCGTGGAATTGGATATACGATAGAAAAAAGTAAAGATGAAAAATGATCCGATCGATAAGATACTTTCTCCTTGTCAGTTTATTGCTGAGTATTACGCTTGCTTCTGCGATTAATGGCATCGGAAATTATCTGCTTGATGAACAAGTCATACAACCTTACCTTGATGGCCAATTAGTACGGATTTCCACGCTAATTGGCATTCTCAATCAATCCACCAACTCAAGCTCTCGCGTAAAATCAGAAATCATCAATTATCTATTACATACACAGCCGATTACAGGCCAAAAATTTCTATTTCAAGTTTGGAGCAACAATGGTGAGTTACTGATGCACTCCTCTAATTACCCAAGCATTGCTCTTAAAGATGTGCCGGTAGGTTTTAGTGATAAAGAAGTCCAAGGTAATGATTGGCGAATTTATAGTGTGAAAGATGATAAGCAACAAGTAAAAATTGTAGTCGCTGAACTGTACAATTTGCGGCGTGAGTTAGCGGACGATATTGCTCGTAGCAATGCCAACATCTTATTAATTACCTACCCTGTATTTGGCGTACTAGTATGGTTTATCATCAGCATTGCTTTGCGATCAGTTACTCGCGTTACAGGTGAAATTTCCAATCGAGCATCGACCTTCCTTGAACCCGTACAGCTCACCGAAATCCCAGATGAAATCAAACCACTGGTTGGCGAATTGAATCAGTTGTTTATTCGATTGAAACTCGCCTTTGAACGTAATAAACGTTTTGCAGCTGATGCCGCACACGAATTACGTACACCACTTGCTGCATTAAAAACTCACGTGCAAGTTGCACTTAAAGCCGATGATGACATTGATCGTAAAAAAGCATTACAAAAAGTCATAGAAAGCGTAGATCGTAGCTCTCACGTGGTCGCACAGTTATTAACATTAAGCCGCTTAGGTGAAGAAGAAGCATTAATTGATGTAAAACCCGTTGATTTACATAAATTAGCTGTCGAAATCATTGCTTATTTAGCCACCCACGCATTGGAAAAGAACATTGAGATTGAGCTAGGGCCTGCTCCACGCGAACCCATCGTCATTGGCAACGACACTGCGATAGGCATTCTCATACGCAATGTAGTCGACAATGCCATACGCTACACCCCGCCTTATGGCGAAGTAAAAGTATCGATTATAGATACGGGCAAACAAATCATTTTCCGAGTAAGTGACACAGGAACAGGTATTCCTTCTGAGCTTAGAGAACGTGTATTTGAGCGTTTTTATCGTATATTAGGCACAAAAGCTTCAGGTAGCGGACTTGGATTAGCTATTGTGAGCCAAATAGCCAAACTCCATCATGCTGAAATTAACCTGGCTACCCCGCCAAATGGAACCGGACTGCAATTCGATGTAGCATTTCCCAAGTATCATGCTTAAAATTATCATTTTTGCATCATGGCAGGGTCTATTGATATTTCTTTGAGACCGAAAAAAATATCATATAGGCTCGGCCTTGAGTCAGGAGGCTGATTAGCTTAATATCCCGCTTCCACGAAATGATTAGTTTTAAGTAAAAAATGGGCTGGCAGATATAGCAAAATCACCAGCAAAGTTACTCAAAGGATGGATTCAGTAATAGGAAAGAAGAGACTGCATGTTAAAACGTTTACTACCTCGCCAAGACAGTTTTTTTCAACTGTTCCAACAAGCAGCTGATAAATTATTATTAGCTTCTACTGAATTCTCAAATATGCTAGAACACTTAGACAATCAGCAACATTTTGTTGATGAGATAGCAAAACACGAAGAAGAAGCAGATCAAATTGCTCATACGAATTTTGAATTATTGCATAAAACATTTATCACCCCTTTTGATCGTCATGATATTCACGAATTAACTAGCACACTCGATGACATTATTGATTTAATTAATCGTATTGCGCAGCGTTTCCCGTTTTATCAATTAAAAGTTGTACCTGAAGAAACCATTCAATTATCCAAATTAAGCGTCGAAGCCGTTAATAATTTGCGCCAGGTGATTTATTGCTTACCTTCATTAAAAAATTCTTCCCGAATTTTTGAATATTGCAATGCCATTGATACAACAGAAAGCAAAGCCCATAAAGTGGTGTTAGCAGGAGAGAAAAAATTATTTCTCGATGAACAAGATTTCAAACAATTTTTTAAGATAAAAGAAATTTACGCACATACGAAATTAGTTATTAACCGCTGTCAAGACGTTGCCAATATTGTGAAAGGCATTGTCCTAGAGTACTCATAATATGGATGCATCGTTCACCTTCATCGTTGCAACCATCATACTTGCGCTGTTCTTTGATTTTCTCAATGGATTTCATGATGCAGCCAACTCTATCGCTGCGATTGTATCAACGCGCGTATTAAAGCCACACTGGGCAGTTTTATGGGCAGCTTTTTTTAACTTCATTGCTTTTTTATTTTTTGGCGTACATGTTGCAAACACCATTGGCGTAGGACTAATTGATCCAAGCGTCATCAATAATCAACTTATTTTTTCAGCATTGTTTGGTGCGGTTTGCTGGAACATTTTTACTTGGCTCTATGGTTTACCATCTAGCTCATCTCACGCACTGATTGGCGGATTATTAGGCGCAACAATTGCGCACACCGGCATGCAGCCATTGAAATGGGCAGGCATTCTCAAAGTATTGGCATTCATTGTGATATCGCCGTTATTAGGCATGGTAATGGGGATGCTATTAATGTTCTTAACTGCACGTATTTTCTTTTACTCCAATCCTCATCGTGTTGAAGGATGGTTTCGTCATGCACAATTTGTTTCATCAGCCTTCATCAGTTTAGGCCACGGCAGTAATGATGCTCAAAAAACCATGGGTATTATTGCTATTTTGCTCTACTCATCCGGCATGCTTGGCAGTACATTCTATGTTCCTACCTGGGTCGTCATTTCATGTAATTTTGTTATTGCACTTGGTACTTGTTTTGGTGGATGGCGAATTGTAAAAACCATGGGCATGAAAATTACTAAATTAAAACCTGTCAGTGGGTTTTGTTCTGACACAGCAAGTGCATTTACTTTATGGTTTGCAACTATATTAGGCATACCCGTTTCAACGACGCATACCGTGACAGGTGCCATTATTGGCGTTGGTTCATTAAATAGTTTTTCAGCAGTGCGCTGGGGCGTGGCAAAAAATATTGTGTGGGCATGGATATTAACCATACCTGCATCTGGCTTAGTAGCAGCAGGTGTATGGTACATTACTCAATTTCTTACCTCACACACAGCATTGTTTGCTTTCAACAGTAATTTATTTGTGATCACCTAAATTCTTATAACCGACTAATTCAATTATTTAAAACAAAACAAGAGCAATTTGTAAATGTTCACTGAGTCAGTGAACATTTACAGCAATTTTATTACTTGTTTCGATGACTTTCCTCATAATACACTTCACATTCTCTTAATAATAAAAATTTAATTCATTGAATGAGGAGGTATCATGCTACGACAACAGCTAGAAGAAGCAATAGTAGAACCAACAAAAAAGTATTTTGACATAGTTAAAGACATTGTATTAAACCAAGGATTTGATTGGGGTTCTATTGATAAAGCAAAAATTTTTGAACGTGCGGTTTTTTGGTCATCCGCTCAAACAGTAGATTTTTTATTACAGAATATTCCAAATTTAGATTTAGATGCTGAACATAAAACTTTTAATATCTTCCATTTCGCTGCAATCAATCCGAGCGCCCTAGTACTAAAAACTGTTTGTACCTATTTTTCTGAACGAGGAGATATTTACAAAGAATTAAAAGATGGTACTTCAGCATTCCATATTTCTGCTTTATCTCTTATTGCTTCCTCTGACGATCTCACTGAATTATCAGAAAAGCTCACTCAATTAATTGATCAAAAACCTGCATTAGCTAATCCAAATATAAAAGGTCAAACATATATTTACTGGCTTGCTTTGATAAAAGGTGAAAGTGTACTTAAAAATGATGCTATTCGTAATTTACCTTTCTATGATGAACAGCAAATTTTCCATGGATTGGCTCATCGGTCTTGTCTTCTAAGTCGCCAAGCTTGGGGAAATTTGACTAAGGAAGAAGCAATACCAGATAAATGCATAAACGAATATAAAAAAGCTATCGAATATGCAAATAAAATTTCTTCTGAAAAAATAAGAAATGAAATTCTAGCTTACTGTTATTACAAAATAGGTTGTGAAATTGCAAAAGAGAACATGAAAAGCTCCCAATCTACGATAGATAATGTTATTAAAGGATATAATGACGCTATTGATTGCGTAAATAAATTAGAGAAAAGTAAAAAAAATAATACTATTATTACCGATATATTTAAGGAAATGATTGAGCTTTACTTCACGCAGTACAGAACTCAACGGGATGTAGATAATACACTTTTAGCTAAAGCACTTGTGATATGCGATCAATATATTAATCATTTACAAACCAATCCTCATTTAGATCCAAATCCAATATTTCCCTTTATTTCCAAAGCACAGATATTTCTTTTTAATAAAAGAAATCTTGCCAAAACTGAACAAACATTAACAGAAGCTGCTAAATTTTTAGCGGGTAAATATTATTATGCAGCCTACGTACAATTGGCTACCTTGTTATCTAACATAATAAGTGAGCTACTTGAATGGGATGAATTCAAAAAAAAGGGGTTACTTGAATGGGAAAAATTAAAAACAAATGGACAACTTGAATGGGATGAATTCAAAGAAAGTGGGCTAAGTGAATGGAAAGGATTAAAAGAAAGCGAAAATTACATTCTCAATTTATTAAAATTAATAAATAAATATGCTTCACACTTTTCTAATGATGAAAAAGAATCTTTTCTTTTAACCATAATCGAACTTTGTTCTAAATTAATAGAGGCTTTAGACGCATCAAGCAAAAAATTTGTCAGTGCTTTAATAGACGAGATGAATACATTTACTAATCAACTTACCGACCCTTTTCTCTTAATCGATGCTTATTCTCATTTAGTGGAAGCAGCGCTCGCTAATATCGATAAAGAAAATCATGAACATGTTGGTGCACTATTAAATAGAATGAAAATATTTAATGATCAACTTCCAAACGATAATGATGAAAAACCATCTTTTTCTGCTTGTTATAGGTCTTATAGTAAAAGATATGATGATTTCTTACGTGCAAATGTTCCCGCAGAAAATAAAAGTGTTGAGGTAGAAAATGCCGATACTAAATTTCTTAACGCTTTTCTCGAACTATTTACTGATGAAAATTTCGATAATAAAGAATTAAAACTTCAATTTTTCGATTTACTTTCCGGCATATTGATGCAAGCAAAATCTTTTATAGAAAGTGGTAATTTGCAACAAGCAAATCAAATATTACATAACAGTAGCGTTCAAACAGGCATGTCTACTTTGAAAACGCTGAGTGAATATGATCCTATGCCTCATCTGATTTATTCTGAGCTTGAAAATATATATACAAAATTCTCTCTTGAATTAAATTTATCCAATAAAATTCATCAACAATATGGCTTACAGTGTGTAGATGTTCCAGGTGATGGAAGTTGTTTTTTTCATGCTATCGCAGACCAATTAAAAACTCAGAAAATTCTAATTAAAGGTAAATATATAAATCATCAGCAACTACGAGAAATGACTGCAAAACATATTGAAGCTAACGCATCTTTCTATGCACCCTTTATAGCTAATTCACAAGCTAAAGAAGCTCCAGGTGATGGAAATTGCTTTTTTCATGCTCAAAAAATTCTACTTGGAGATGAATCTACAGATCATCTACAGCTACGAAAAATAACTGCAAACCACCTGAGTCCCTCACAAGCTGTTGCTGAACATGTTGCGGGATTAAGAACAACTGCGTGGGGCGATCATATTGATGTAGCAGCACTCGCGCGTGCATTGAATGTTACTATTGTTGTCTTTCAAGCAACCGATAACAGTAGACCTGAAATATTCAAACCAAAAAATAGTATGGGTACGATTTATTTAGGCTTTCTCGGTCATACAACAGGCTTACATTATGAATCTTTGCGTCCGCTAAATGCTAATTTAAGCAATGAACAGCGCTCAGCATTGGATGAACTTATTCAAAATGCTGATATTTTAGCGCCTATTGATCAACAAGTTAGTACTGCGCAAAATCAAAAAGAAGAAGTAACCAGCAGTACAGGATCAAAACCAGCAGAAGCAGAAGTAAAAGGAAGTGAGAAAGAGCTAAGCCCAGCAGCAAGAGCCGCTTATCTTCGTAGTATGATGATTAACAGCAATACAACCACCACTGAAAGTGCTGTAAAACCACCTGTTGAAGAAGTAAAGAAATTAAGGCAAGGAAATTAAAAGCTTTTACTAAGTCCTGACCCAAGTTTTCATTAAACCGAAAACTTGGGAGATGGAACTTAAGCATGCTAAAATGCAACATCTTATTTGAGACACCGCAGTGAAACTAAAAGAACAAACTCATCGCTTGCCCGATGGCACAATCAATCTTTCAGAGTGGTTATCAGCTGCTCAAACAAGCTATGGCTTAAAAGATATTTTCTTATTGCAAACAGCATGTGATCTCACTCAACGATTAACTCAAGGGCTGACAACATTCTATGGTCAACCTTATTTAGAACATGGCTTAGATGCTGCTGAAATTATTTTAGATTTGAATTTAGACCAAGAAACAGCCGCTGCAGCAATTATCAGCAGCGCTATTAATTTAACTAAACAAAATGAAGAAAATTTAAAAAAAGAATTAGGTGATACCGTCAGCAAATTAGTTGTTGGCGTTAAGCAAATGGAAACGATCCCCACTTTGCAAAAACAACAAACTCGCGATCAATCTCAAATTGATAAAATGCGTAAGATGTTACTCGCAATGGCAACAGATATACGTGTTGTTATTATCAAATTAGCCGAACGACTTTGTTTCATGCGTGGCATTAAATCCATACCAGAAGATCAACGTAAACGTTATGCACAAGAAATATTTGATATTTACGCCCCACTCGCTAATCGTTTGGGTATTGGTCAATTAAAATGGGAGTTGGAAGATTTAGCATTTCGTTATCAAGACGCAGATACGTATAAAAAAATTGCCTCTTTTCTTGCTGAACGCCGTGTTGATCGTGAAAAGCGTATTAAAGAATTAATTAATTACATACAACAACATTTAAAAACCGCCAACATAACAGCAGATGTAATGGGTCGTGCAAAACATATTTATAGTATTTATTCGAAAACAAAACGCAAAGATTTAACTTACAAAGATATTTTTGACCAAAGCGCGGTACGTATTTTAGTTCCTAATTTAGAAGATTGTTATACTGCACTCAGTATCGTACATAGCTTATGGCCACCTATCATAGAGGAATTTGATGATTACATTGCAAACCCAAAACCAAACGGGTATAGATCAATACACACTGCTGTTGTAGGTGATGACGATAGACATTTTGAAATCCAGATTCGTACATTCACGATGCACGAAGAAGCTGAGCGTGGTGTTGCTGCACATTGGATGTATAAAGAACAAGAAAAATCCAACCCATTGACTGACGCAGTTAAAATTTCTTATTTACGTCAATTATTGGATTGGCATAAAGAAATTGCGCAAAAAGATGAAAAAGGACCTGCCGTTGATACACCAAATACAGATGATCAAATTTATGTAATCACACCTGCCGGAGATATCCTTGATTTATCAGCCGGTGCTACACCGTTGGATTTTGCTTACCATATTCACACTGAATTAGGCCATCGTTGTCGCGGTGCGAAAATTAATAAACAAATTGTACCGCTAACGCATACATTACGTACTGGTGATAAAGTAGAAATTATTACGGTATTGCAAGGCACACCAAGCCGTGACTGGTTAAATCCAGAATTAGGTTATATAAAAACATCGCGCGCACGCAGCAAAATTTCGCATTGGTTTAAACAGCAAGCGTTGAATCAAGATGTTGCAGCTGGGCGACAAGTATTAGAACGTGAATTAGCACGTCATGGAATGACTCAAACAATATCACTCAATACCATTGCACGTCATTTTGATTTGAAAAATGAAGAAGCATTACTCGTCTCATTAGGTCGCGGCAATGTACGTATCGGACAAATCATACAAGCAATGCAACCGAAAGCATTGGAAAAAGCCCCGCCAACACACGCTCTTGCGATCGATAAACCAGCAAAAGAACATGGCGGAACAGCAATTATAGGCGCTGCAGATTTATTAACTCGTTATGCAAAATGCTGTAAACCCATTCCAGGTGATGCCATTATTGGCTACATCACACAAGGACGCGGGATTTCTATTCATAAGCAAAATTGCCTTAACATTAAAGGATTATCTGACCCAAGACGTTTTATTCAAATTGATTGGGACAACAAAAATACGGGAAGCTTTAATACTGATTTAAAAATTATTGCACAAGATAAAGAAAATATTTTGCATGACATCACTTCCCTGCTTGCAAACGAAAAAATCAGCTTGCTGAATTTAAATTCAACGTTTAATAATAATCAAAATAAAATTTTTGTAACGTTAACCGTAAAGATTAGCAATATAGGACAACTGAATACATTGGTGCATCGCTTACAACAGCTACCAGGCGTGATAGAGGTGATGCGCTTAACCACATAAGGTGAATATATGCCAAGGACAAGGAAGAAACCGGTAAAAACCCCTCTTGATGAATGCAAGGATGATATAAAAACAATTGCAAGATATATTACCCAGGGAAACAATATTCTCACCATACATGGTGAGATCATGAAAACAAATGGAAATCCAGCAAAAAAACTTTCCCACATTACGCCTTCACTTTCACTATTAAAAACTTTAGAAGAATTAACACCAACCATTGCGAAGCATAAAGAAAATTTTAGAAAAGATCCTGGCGCCTATGGCACAGAATTATCTACATTAAAGAATTATATAGAAGACAGTGAAAAAATAGTGGCTTCACAACGTATTCAGCTAAATAAAATAACTGCTGATAAATATATGTATCTCAGAGAAAGTGTTGGTAAAATTTCCTATAAAAAAACTTGCCTCACTAATGCTTATACTTCAATACAAACAGCATGGGCTTTATATAATCAATTTGTTGGTACATTGTTACCATCTGATTATGATCCCGGCTTAGAAGGCACTTTTGAATATATAAAAGGTCAATATGAGAGTTTAACTATCACAGTAGGTACCAGCCCCCTTCACGACTTACTCTTAATCGCTCGCAGCATGAAAGATAAAGAAAATGCTTATGCCAAATTTCAAGAAGCATTACAACTCGCAAAACAAACTGGAAATGTAGAACAACAATTTACTATTTCCTATGAACAAGCAAGAAACTACCTTGAAATACTATTTGAATCTAACAACGAGTTGTTAGATACAGAAAAAATTCAGCAGAGACAAGCTATACTTCGAAAAACATGTGACGCATTTATCGCAGCTACTCAGATAAAATTAGCCTATGAAAAACAGAATGTGCTTATGAATATGAATAGCGAAGGGATATGTATAGATTTTTTTCGTCTAGCGAATCACTTAATTACATTATCTACCACACCAAAGATAGTCCATAATTTTGAATTACGATTAAATTTATTAAAAGACGCTAAAGAATATCAAAAATATGGTAATCAATTATCCGATAATCTCAAAAAAAATATTGCTGATTTTAAAACATTAGCCAGTAATATAGAAAAAGAACAGCAAAGCATTGACGCTCATAAATTACGTATCGAGAAAGAAAAAAACGAAAAAGAAGAGAAAGATAAATTAGAAGCAACGTATGACGTAACAAGTAAAATAAAAAAATTCTATACTAAAGAAGAATTACAAAATTTAGAAAATCCAAAAACAAGGCCTGCAAATAAATCAGGACAAAATCAACAGCAACAATCTCACTCATCAGAATCAAATGATGACGATGATAGCTCCATTAATGTGCCTGAAGAGGAAATATTAACTCCCACTTATATTACATTTGAATGGAAGCGAGAAAAAAAACCGTACAACAATTTAATTAATTTAGCAGAAAATTTAACTATATTAAGTATTGCTGAATCAAAAAATGATTTATTAGAACAATTACGTATACACGTTAATATTGCTGAATATTACCGCATACAAGCGATGCGCTCACTTAGAAGAAACATCACTTACATTCCTCTAGCAATTGGACAGTTAGAAGATACTAAAAACCATCTGCAAGTAGCAGGCGATATCATCAAGATATTAAAAACACAATCGAATGCGGCTAAAAATCTAATAGAAGATTGGGTTGTTGTTCTTTTAAATGAGACCGAAAAGTTACTGGCTAAAACACTTAAACGACAAACAAACATAGAAAAACGCCTTGATAAAAATCACGATGAAGCGATGAATTATATTATTTCGAAATATGGCCCTAAAGGTTGGTTTAAAAACGATAAATTTGATTGGTTAAATTTATCGTTTAATGCACAAATTCACCATATTACAAAAAGAAATGTGAAACGCCTAACTCAAATTCATCAAGAAATTAGCCAAGTCCAAATTCAATTAGCAACAACTGCTAGCTCTACTCAAAGTAATGAACAATCTCTAACTGATGATGAGCGTAAAAGAATAATTAAACTTGGCTATGCGCAACAAAATTTCTTTAGCCAAATCAATAAACCCAGACGTCCACTCGTTCGCAGTCAATCTATGAGTTCTTTCTTTGATGAAAATGAAATAAATACGCGTTCAATTAAACGAAAGAACCTTGGCAGGTAATCAGGTTTGTCGCCCCCACCCTGGCCCTCCCCCTCAAGGGGGGCTAGTCTATGCACACATTTTGCTAGACTAGCAAACCTTCTACGTTAAAATCACAAAAAACATCAAGGAAAAGGCAATGGATAGCTATGTAGGTTATTTTGGAGATAAGCGGTTAAAAAAAACGGTGAACTAATTTGTC
>DAIEGU010000087.1 GCA_027356065.1 Gammaproteobacteria bacterium | reverse complement strand
AGATCCTTCACAGGCAAAAAACGCCTGTTCAGGATGACAAATATTATTTAGCTCGCATCATGGAAAGGAAGGGCTAGGAGCACAACCATCAGCTATATTTACATGGTTAATGGTTGCTCCTCCCGGAGTTGATAAGCTACTTCTTATACCCATTCACAACCGGATAACGCCAATCTTTGACAAACGATTTATGATTAATATGTGGCCCTAAAGCGGCTTGTTTTCGTTTGTATTCATTTTTGTGAATTAAACCTACAATGCGTTCAACCGTATTTTTTTCAAAACCTTTTGCAATGATGTCAGTGGTGCTTAAGCCCTCATTCAAATATAAATATAAAATGTCATCTAACATGGGGTAGGGTGGAAGTGTATCTTGATCTTTTTGGTTAGGTGCAAGCTCTGCTGTCGGTGCTCTTTTAATAGTGCGTTCAGGTATGATGGCTTGCAATTGATTACGATATTTTGCCAATTTGTAAACCATCATTTTAGGTATATCTTTTAATACAGCGTAACCACCCGCCATGTCACCATATAAAGTGCAGTAACCTACAGCTAATTCAGTACGATTTCCTGTTGATAATACTAAATGAGAATATTTATTCGATAATGCCATTAAAATAATGGCACGACAGCGTGCTTGAATATTTTCTTCTGTAATATCAGCTTTTTTTCCGTTGAAGCTAGGCTGAAGTGAAGAAAGAAATTGTTGATAAGTAGGTTCGATTGAAATAGTTTCATATTCGACATTCAAATTTTTTGCGCTGATTTCTGCATCTTCAATACTAATTTCAGATGTGTAGCGTGACGGCAAAAGAATGGCTTTTACTCTATCACTACCGAGTGCATCAACTGCAATCGCTAATGTTAATGCAGAATCAATACCGCCAGATAGTCCAAGTACAACACTCGGAAAATTATTTTTATTTACGTAATCGCGTAAGCCTAATACTAATGCTTGGTAAATTTTTTCTTCTTCGCTTATGTCTGGTACAGAATTTATTTCCACTTCAGATGTGGTATCGCTAATGTGAATATTTACTGGATGAAGTGTTTCATTGAAAAAACCAGCGAGTTGTGCAAGTTCGCCTTTATCATTCATGACCATTGAGCCACCATCAAATACTAATTCATCTTGGCCACAAACCATATTGATATAAGCAATAGGAACATTATTTTCAGCAACGCGTTTAGATAAAACAGAAAGACGTGCGTTATGTTTGTTAATCTCAAATGGAGAAGCATTGGGTGCAAGTATAAGACGTGCACCATGAGCAACGGCTTGACGTATTGGCGCTGGTGTCCACACGTCTTCACAAATAACCAATCCAATTGGAATGCCATGCACGGGAACAACACAAGGTTTTTGGCCAGGTTTAAAATAACGGCATTCATCAAACACACCATAGTTGGGTAAGCGTTGTTTTGCATAGCTACCCATAATGTTACCGTTAAAAATCATTGAGCAAGCATTATATAATTTTTTTCTATAATTTTTAGGATGGCCCACCACACAATAAATATCTTTTACTTCGTTAACAAATTTTGCCAACGTTTTTTCAGTATCGCGTATAAATGAATGACGAAATAAAAGATCTTCTGGTGGGTAACCTGTGAGGCTTAATTCAGGAAACACAATAATATCTGCTGAGAGTTCATCACGTGCGGTGATTGCAGCACGAATATGTTTTTCTAAATTACCATTTAGGTCGCCAACAATAGGATTAATTTGAGCAAGGACTATTCGTAATTTTTTAATCATATTAATTAACCATCCAGTGAAGTTGCGATAAGTAATCGATTATGTTCGAGAACTAAACGATTATTTTTTATGCTTTCTTCATCAGTTACTATTAACAAAAAATAGTGGTCATCGTTTTCTTTACAAACATCTACTATGTTTCCAACTGCTTTTAGTCCTTCATTTACTTCCGAATAAACTGGGCTGCCAGGTATAGGCGTATTTCCATCTTTTAATTCAACCTGATACAAATGATTTTTTAATTTGCCGCGATAATGCATGCGTGCAATGATCTCTTGACCAGTATAGCAACCTTTTTCGAAGTCAATCGCATTTAGTTTATCCAAGTTAAGTTCATGCGGTAGAAACACAGCGCTAGTTTCTGGATAAATATGAGGAATTTTGGCTTGAATATTTGCTAATTTCCAAAGGTCCTTATCAGCAAAAAATGGCGTTGGTGATAAGTTTGTTATAGCTGATTGCAGTGCAGCAGTTGTTCCTATGAAAATAGCACGGCCATTAAAAATAGCGATATTTATTAATGCATCATGCTGCGCAAGTTGCATTGCTGTTTTTTCAGACGCACCGATAATTTGGAAATTATCACTAACATCTTCAATACTGACTTTATAAAAAATCGCATATTTTTTTAATGCTGATGCAGTCATTGCAATCATGTTTCGTGGTAGTAATAAATAATAAGTTTCATGATGCTGAAATAAATAAAACAAACTGATGATGCGTCCTTGTGGATTGCAATGAGCACATAATTTTCCATTTTTTATATTTTCAACATCACAAGTTAATTGCCCTTGCAGTAATTTCTTTGCATCTGCACCATTAACACAAAGTAATCCATAAGAAGAAAGATCAAAAATAATAGTTGGCTGATTCAAATCAGTTGTATTTTTTAATCCTAAATTTTTTAAAAACATGAGTTCATTTGTGTGCATATAACTACTGTCTTAATGTAGGTGGGTTGGGGCTAACATTTTCTAATTTTGGTAATGATTTAGTAGTTGTATATAAAGTAGGTGAGCTTTTATTATATTGCGATTCTTTAGGATTTAAATTGTTTGCTAAAGCTTCCAAACATTCTTTATCAGTTAAATAAGCTTTAAGCGATGGATTTTCAAAGGTGTTAGGAAAAGTGATCAAGCATTTAATTAAATCAATAATAAAAGATTTATTAGAGAAATTTGCTGATTCAATTATATTGTTAAATTGTTCGCTCCAAGATTTCAGGTCATGTTGCTCACAAGCTAAAGAACGAATGAAATTTAAAATAGGGTTTTCAGTAAAAACTATTAATTTGCTTGCTAATAAAATAGTTGAAAAATCTTCTTTTGTTTTTTCGGTAATTTTTAAAAAACATTTCCAGGCAAAGTGAATGCTACCATCTTTATTTGGTGTCGATAAACCGAATTCTAATTCAGTATGTACTAATGCGCTATGATGGTAGGTATTTAATAAAAATCGCCAAATATTATCATCACCCTTTGCATTAGATATATTAACTAAACTAATAAGATAATTAAAACACCCATTAGCATAATCGTAATTTTGTTGCTGATAATATGCGATGCCTTTTTCCAAATGAGGTTGCAGTGTTTGTAGATTATATTTTGGGTTACTTGGCTTTCTCTCTATGATCGCCTTGGGCAGAACGCAACCAATATATTTGATTTCTAAATCAAATCGTTTTCTTAATGCTTGATAAACGTTACCCGCGTGTCCATTAGAAAAATTGATATATGAGAATATTATTTCTTCTGGCTTCCATGTTGCATCTTCTAAAAGCCGAATAAGCCCTACTTGGTTTGTTGCGTTAAAGCGAAAAACATTTCCCTTGCTGTGGCTATAATTAAAAACCGTGTATCTGCCGTGAATTAATCGTGCTACTGCCATTTTGTGATTACCCATTTATTATATAATTTTGTGTTTATTCTAATAAAAGAAAACGAATTGTGCTACGAAGTTATTGCTATATGTATCAACTCGCTATAAATTTTCCCAAGTTGGTTATGTGCAAGAGGTGAGAGGTAGGCAATGAAGGGTAAAAAAGCATTGATTATGGTGGACTTACAGAATGATTTTTGTAAAGGCGGCCATTTAGCAGTCCCGGGTGGGGATGAAGTGATAGCTATTGCAAATGAATTACAAACGCATTTTGATTTGGTTGTTGCCACTCAAGATTGGCACCCTCACGATCATATGAGTTTTGCTGAAAATCATCCAGGCTATTCAGTGGGAGATGTGACCACTGTCGATGGTTTGAAGCAAGTGTTATGGCCTAACCATTGTGAACAAGATACAAATGGCGCTAGCTTTCATCCTGAATTAAAGACCGAGCATATTACGAAGATTTTCCATAAAGGTGTAGATAAAAAAATTGATAGTTACAGTGCGTTTTTCGATAACGCACATCGTCGATCAACTGGGTTAGGTGAGTATTTGCAAGCTGAAAACATTCAAGATGTTTACGTCATGGGGCTTGCAACAGATTATTGTGTGAAGTACACATCGTTAGATGCACTGCATCTTAAGTTTGCTGTTTATGTGATAGAAGATGCTTGTCGCGGTGTTGAATTAAACACAGGCGATATAGTAAAAGCAAAGCAGGAAATGCTTGCAGCGGGCGCGCACTTGATTCATTCCAGTGAGATATTGAAAGGAACAAGCTAAAAATCTACCCTCTGGCGCTTTGTTGAATAAATATCTCTGTGGATAAGCAATGGTTATTGCGAAATTCAAATGTGTCATCCTGAACAGGCAAAAAACGCCTGTTCAGGATGACACATTTGAATTTCGCAACAACGCTCGCAAGGGAGAAGTAGAACTGTAGCCTGGGTGTAACGAAGTAGAGCCCAGGCTACAGCTCTGTCCGGGATAGTCCGTCAGCAAATTACTTAACCTATATAATCGCAAGAACCTATTAAAACGAAAGCCACTTCATCATATCAATCGGCTGGTCTAAATAACCATCAGCACCCCACGCAAGTGGATTTTCCGTTGCACCAATATAGCCATATAATGCAACCAATGTTTTGCTGCCAGCAGCTTTACTAGCAAGCACATCGCTGTTTGAATCACCTACATAAATACTATTTTCAGGTTTAACACCTAACAACTTACAAGCATGCAATATAGGTGCTGGATCGGGTTTATAGGTGCGTAGTGTATCACCGCACACAACGCAGCCCGGCCTATGATACAACTTGAGTGCTTCTAAAATTGGATGAGTATGACGAGTGAGTTTGTTGGTAACGATGCCCCACGGTATGTTTTTAGATTCGATATGTGCAATCACATCTTCAACCTGTGGAAAAAACTGCGTCGCATCAGCAAGATGTTCTTGATAAAGAGCAAGAAAACGTTCGCGTAATTTTGCAAAATGGACATCAGATTCTTCTATTCCCAATACTAATTTCACCATTTCTTTTGAACCATAACTAATGATAGGCCTGATAGAAACTAATGGCATATCGGGTAACCCATTTTCTTTACGCAACTGATTAAGTGCAAAAACAAGATCGGGTGCTGTGTCTAACAAGGTCCCATCAAGATCAAATAAAATAGCTTCGGGTATGTTCTTCATGTTGTCTTCTTTGCGTGTAACAAATAATTTACGGAAACATCATTCGTTAATTTAAATTGCTGATTTAATGGATTATAAGAAATGCCTTTCATTTCACATGGCTGAACATTGGCTTTTCTTATCCAGGAAGTTATTTCCGATGGACGAATGAACTTGGCGTAATCATGTGTATTTTTCGGTAATATTTTTAAGAGATATTCAGCGCCTAGAATAGCAAACAAGTATGATTTCGGATTGCGGTTAAGAGTCGAGAAAAATAAATGACCGCCCGGTTTAACCAGTGCAGCACATACTTCTACAATCGCAGCGGGGTCTGGTACGTGTTCCAGCATTTCAAGACAAGTAACCACATCGTATTGTTGTGGTCGTTCTGTAGCTAGCGTTTCTGCAGACATATGTACATATTCGACTTGGGTACCACTTTGCAATTGATGAAGCTTTGCAACTTCAATAACAGACTTATTCATATCAAGGCCCGTTACTTTTGCGCCCAGCTTAGCCATGCTTTCAGAGAGAATGCCTCCGCCACAGCCTATATCAACGACTTTTTTATCAGATAAATTTATTTTTTCTGATATATAACTTAATCTTAGTGGATTAACTTGATGCAGGGTTTTAAGTTCGCCTGACTCATCCCACCAATGTGCTGCTAGCGCTGCAAATTTTGCTAATTCTTGTGGATCGTAATTTTGATGCATTTTTAACGTACTCTACAAAGAAATTTTTGTATCTCAATACTTTATCAGCGTGTTTTATCTTGCTTGCCAACAAATGATAAGTTTATTATTTACCGCATGATAAGTCATCGTAACCTTGATCGAAAGGGAATTCTTTATGAAACAGAAATACTTAGCCGCGATAATGTTGATTTCCTCGCTTACTATATATAGTGCATCTATATATAGTGCGGAAGATACATCAGTACAACCACCAGCGATGCCAACACTCAATCAACAACAGCCACCTGCGATGCAGCCGCCTCCTGGAACTTCGCCTCAAAATCCAGCCATGCCGCCCAATCATTTGAGAACTTTACCTAATCAACAAAATCAGACAAATCCATCTAATTCGAATAATGGAATTCAAGGTACCGGTGCTGAAGGTGGTTCGCGAATGACGGTCATTGATGAAAATGGGAATTTAAAAATGGTGGAAACGCCAAAAAGCAATGCACCTGAGAT
>DAIEGU010000084.1 GCA_027356065.1 Gammaproteobacteria bacterium | reverse complement strand
TATTTCCTGGATGTCAGCTAAAACTTGTCCGGTTAAATTTTTAAACGGGAGCATGCTGGCGATGAGACAAGGAGTCTTATACTTAGGTTTATTGCTGTTTGGTCGAGGTATCGTGAACAGTTACCAGAAATATTGAAGTATCAGGATGCCACCTCGCACAAAAAACGTGCGGCTGGCATGACAAACTAAAAACCATTTCGTGGGGATACGTCAGTTCGTAAGAGGGCGACGCGGAGTTTTTTTATAAGGAGCGCTATCAGCCTCAGGGCGAATGGCCCATCAAGCGACGGACTTATTGAGCTAACGCTTTTAAAATCGGGCATTCTTCTCGAACAACATTACCATTACAAAGTACATCTAATTGGCGCAATTCATTTTTTATTTCTAACAAGGCATTAATTTTTGCATCGATTAATTCTATTTTCTTTTGTACAAACGTTTTAACATTTTGCGCGCTTTTTGTTTCGCTTTCATTGATCGTTTGTAATTCTTTAATTTCAGCAAGTGAGAAGCCAATGAGTTGAGCATTTTTAATGAAACGTAATTGTTTTAGAGTTGTATCAGAATAAGAGCGGTATCCGTTTTTCAAGCGATTTGCTTTGTTAATCAAGTTGGTTTTTTCATAATAACGAATAGTGACTGTGTTTAGCTTGGCAAGTTTTGCAAGCTGACCAATTGTATATTCCATATTGACCTTCACCTTAAGGTAAAGGTTTATAATAGCGGCGGATTTCCACTGCAGTATTAAAATAATCTTATTTTGGAGTGTATATATGCATAGCCATCAAGTACCAGAAATGCCATTTTGGAAAAAATTCTTAGGTGCCATACCCATTGTGGGTTCGTTTGTTGATCCAAAAAATGAAAATGTACCGCAAGCATTCGATGGTGCGTTGTATGATGCATCTGCTATTGTCGGACAAGTTGCATTCACCTATTTTTGTCCCTTTGGATTAACTGCAAGTTTTCCAAAAATTTTTAATGATGAAATGAAACAAATGGAAGCGGAAATGTTCGCTGAAATGTCGGCAAGAATGTGGCTAGGAGATGCAATTGGCAAAGCCACTTATAGAATTATCGTTCACCCTATTAAAATAGCTGTAGACCATGTTAGAGAAGCAACATTTAAAGAAAACGAAACTGTTTTCGCAGTAAAAATAGCACAAATACTACTCCCCATGATTGGCCCATTCTTAGGTGCAGAAAATTGGAAACAAGCATTAAGTAATGGGGTGAAAGGTAATATTCAGCAGCTTGCCATGATGACTGGCGGCGCATACATGATGATGTTATCGCCATATGGGATGGAAACAGATGCGGTAAGCATTTCTGTTGGCACTGGGTTGATGGTGGCTGGCATGGGCGCAACAATGATATTTGAAACAGTAAGTAAAGAAGTGTTAGCAAAGAGTTACCAAGCAGTTATTCAGTGCGGCATGTGGTGTAGAAATAAAGAAGGGAAAAAAGAAGAGAAAGAGAGTTTACTTGTTATGGAAGAAAGGCGCGAAACGGAGATTCTTAATGAGTTGCCTAGTCCTAGCTAGCTGTAGAAATCTGTTGTTAATGGTGGTTCAGGATGACAAGTATTTAGCGGTTAAAATAGAAAAATCAGGTTGGAATCTTCCAACCTGATTGGATTGTAGTGTTACTCAAAAGACTCTTTTTTATCACGCGCTTTTTTGTTCTTCATTGGTTTATCAGCAAAATCATTGGTGTTCTTATGATTTTTCTTTGAAGAAAAGTTCTTTTTACTTGGCGCGCTATGTTTTTCTTTAAAAGACTTATCATTCTTTTTATCACGCTCAAATCTGCCTTCAGCCGGTTTTTTTCTATCATGACGAGAAAATTTATTTTCACCTTGTTTGGAGCGGTTATCATCACGATTAGGTTTGCCTTCACCATATTTAGAATGATTGCTGCGTGAAGAGCGATGTTCATCACGTGAATGACTGCTGCGTGAAGAACGGTTTTCATCGCGCGAATGACTGCTACGTGAAGAACGGTTTTCATCACGTGAAAAATTCCTTTCTTTACGTTCAAATTTATTTTCACGTTGTGCAGGATGCAAGTCATCATCTCTGTCCCAGCCTCTGCCTTCACTGCGTCTGTCCTTGCGAACAACGTCATTCTCACTCTTTTCTTGATAAGGCTTACGCGAAAAGCGATGTTCATCAGGTGAATGACTACTGCGCGAAGAACGATGTTCATCGCGTGAGAAGCGTTTTTCTTTACGTTCAAATTTATTTTCACGTTGCGCAGGATGTAAATCATTATCTCTGTCACGACTAATATTGCGCGATTGAAATTTCTTTTCAGGTTTTTCTTGAATGGTTGTTTCGTGTTTATTCGTCACATTTACTGCACCTGTATTCATGTCAGGTGTTGCAGATATTTTAAAACGTTGACCTACATAACGTTCTATGCGCTGTAAATGTTTTGTATCCATAGGTAACAAGAAAGAAATTGCAATGCCTTTTCTACCTGCTCTACCTGTGCGTCCTATGCGATGAACGTAATCTTCAGAAGACCGCGGTAAATCAAAATTAATGACGTGCGTAATATCTTGGATATCAATTCCACGTGCAGCAACATCTGTCGCCACCAAATATTGAATTTTGCCACGGCGTAATTGATCAATAGTACGATTGCGAACATTTTGCTTTAAGTCGCCATGCAATGCAGCTGCTTCGAAGCCTTCCGCACGTAATTGATAAGCAAGTTTGTCAGCATGCATTTTTGTTGCTGAGAAAATAATTGCTTTGTAAATATTTTCATTAGCAAGTAAATGCGTAAGCAAACGTGTTTTTTGTTGTATGTTTTGAACGCGATAAAACTCTTGCGTGATGTCAGGCGCAGTTAGCTTCTTTTGTGATAAATCTATTCGCGTTGGATTTTTTAATAAATGCTGTACTGCCTGTGCTAATTTATTATCGACTGTTGCGCTAAATAATAGTGTTTGGCGGTTAGTCGGTGTTTTTCCAGCAATGAATTGCACATCGTCGATAAAGCCCATATCTAACATGCGGTCTGCTTCATCAAGTATTAGCATTTCTACATTAGATAAATTCACACGATTTTGTTCCATGTGATCGATTAAACGTCCTGGCGTTGCAACAATAATGGTTGCCCCGCGAGACAAATCTTTAATTTGATGATGATAAGACATGCCGCCAACCAGACTGACAACGTTGAAACGTAAAAATTTTCCATATGTACTGGCTGCTTTTGTAATTTGGCTTGCGAGTTCACGTGTTGGAGTCAAAATGAGAATACGGGTTTCTTTAGCAGGCGCTTCGCGCAGGCAAAGTTTATGCAATGCTGGCAATACAAATGAAGCTGTTTTACCAGTTCCTGTTTGTGCAGAAGCAACGATATCATCACCATTTAAAATCACAGGAATGGATTGAGCTTGAATAGGTGTAGGCGTTGTGTAACCGCAAACATTAATAGCTTTAAAAATATCGTCGTGTAAATTTAATTGTGCAAATGTAGACACTATGTGTTTTCCTCAAAAAATAATGCGAGCCACATAGGTAGTGGTTTAAGTCCCGGCTTTCGGGATAAACTTGCTCACAAATATTGTTGTAAGGAGCAACCTAGATAGCTAGCGGTTTAGTTATACTTTTATTACTTTCATAAATCGAAAGCACCTCATCGCCAATCCAATCTAGATCATTATGATTTTATAGAGTACATCTGCTTAATTGAGTTATAAGATGCGGATGCTATATATTGGTGATGATAACAAAAACTTAGTCTTACTATCTGAACATTATTTTTGCAAAAAAGCAAGGCATTTATCTGGATAAGCTGGTAATATCTGCTTCTTCAAGCAAGGGTTGAATTGGGCCTTTTCTATAAAATACATATTTTTAAGGAAAAATAGAGTAATGAAAAATGTTTGGCGTACGCTGCTCAAGTGGGTGGCAAATGAAAATAATTATGCGGCCAATGCTAACAATCCCGATAAAATCGATTGGTTACGTGCATTACCCTTTATTTTAGTGAATGTAGGCTGCTTGGCTGTGTTTTGGGTTGGATATAGTAAAGTAGCAATTATCACCGCAGTCGTTTTATATTTTGTTAGATTGTTCTCAATAGGTGGTTTTTATCATCGCTATTTCTCCCATAAAACTTTTCAAACGAATCGATTCTGGCAGTTTATTTTTGCATTAGTAGCAGCAAGTTGTGCTCAGCGCGGGCCACTTTGGTGGGCGTCTCATCATAGACAACATCATATGGTGTCAGATGAACCGGAAGATGCGCATTCACCCGTGCAACATGGGTTTTGGTGGAGTCACATGGGTTGGTTTTTATCTAAGAAGCATTATCACTACAACCCTGATCGAGTAAAAGATTTAGCGCGTTACCCTGAATTAGTATTTTTAGATCGATATGATAGTTTAGTTCCAACCATTCTTTTCATCGCTCTTTTTACATCGGGCTTGTTGCTGCATATTTACGCGCCGCAATTGGGTGTGACAGCAGGACAAATGCTTGTTTGGGGATTTTGTATTTCTACTATTGCACTGTTTCATTCAACAGTAACAATCAATTCATTATCGCACGTCATTGGTAGTAAACGTTTTGCAACTAAAGATAGCAGCCGGAATAATGTTTTTTTAGCATTGCTAACATTAGGTGAAGGTTGGCATAACAACCATCATCATTATCCTGCAACAGCACGACAAGGTTTTATGTGGTGGGAAATTGATATTACTTATTACATATTAAAATTGTTCGAAAAATTGGGCATGATTTGGGAAGTGAAAGGATTACCTAAATCTGTTCTCGAGCGTAATTTAACTAAACAACAAAAAGCTGCTTAGTCGTAAATGAAGGGGTCAAGGTAAATCTCCGTTCGACTGATCTCCGTTCGCCCTGAGGAGGCGCGCTCTTTGCGCCGTCTCGAAGGGCTTCCTTAACAAATCCTCCCTGCCTTTTTGCACAAACTGATAATGTTTTCCAGTCACTCTTAATCAGGGCTTCCTTTTTCTTGCGGCTCCAACCCTTGATTTGCCTTTCTGATGCCAAAGCCTCTTCTCGAGTAGAAAATTCTTCTGAAAATACTAACCGCACCGGTAATCTCGTTGCTGTAAAACAAGAAGGATAAAATTTG
>DAIEGU010000077.1 GCA_027356065.1 Gammaproteobacteria bacterium | reverse complement strand
TTTTCGAAATAATGGAACAGCGTTACTAACCGCTTCAACACCTGTCATTGCAGTCAAACCATTTGCAAAAGCACTCAATAACAACCACATACTAATTGTTACACTGTTAATAGAAGTCGATACAGGGGGAACAACAATAGGCTGTGGATGTCCTCTGCTTTGTATCGTATTAACAATCCCTATCAGCATTGCAATAGTTAAAAATGCTACAAATGCAAAAGTGGGAACAACAAACGCTAATCCAGATTCGCGAACACCGCGTAAATTGAGAATCGTCAATGTCGCCAAAACCACAAGACAGAGTGACAAAGTCCAAGGTTGAAAAGCCGGTATCGCTGAAACAATCGCTCCAACCCCTGCTGAAATTCCAACGGCTACGTTTAATAAATAATCGAGAAGTAACGCGACCGCTGCCCAAAGACCGACTTTTTTTCCCAAATTATCACTAACAACAATATAAGCTCCGCCGCCGCCAGGATATGCCGCTGCCGTTTGTCGATAAGAAAGATAAAGTGTGATAAGAACAAACACAATGAAGATACTAATCAAGAAAAAATAATGTAACCCAACTAAGCCAGCGGGCAATAAAACCATCAACGCTGCTTCAGGACCATATGCGGTTGATGCAAGCGCATCTAATCCAAGTGCTGGGACACCTGTGATAATTGAAAGTTCTTGTTTCTTTTTATTTTTGGTTGCAAGTGGTCGTCCCAAAATTCTATCTACTATTTTCATGACGATCCTTATCAATTGAGCTATCAATTAAATTTAATAATTTTTCGCATTTTCCTCAAAATGACCTATATATTCTGGTACGCGATGAACTGCTGTTTCCAAACGTCCATCACCATATAATTGTAAAATCCGGCATCCTGGCGGTAATTTTTCTAAACCAAATTCATTTTGATTACGTTTGAATTGAATACAAGTTGAAGGTGTTGCAATGCATTTTATATTATCTTTCATCTTGAAAACTTCTTGATGAACATGCCCAAATAAAACCGTATTCACTTTCGGATAATGCGAAACGATTTCCCAAAATTCATCAGCATTTTTTAAATTTAATTTGTCTAGCCAAGTTGATCCAACCAAAATAGGATGATGATGAAAAATGACAAGTGCATGATGTTCTGGATAGGTTTGCAAGCAGTGTTGCAAATAATTTAATTGCGTTTGATCAAGGTGGCCTTCTACCACATTTGGTTGCTTGGAATTCAACAAAATAAGATGCCAATTTTTCAAAACAATATGTTGGTGTCGCGACATATTTTCATGAGGAAATACTTTCATCATCGTTTTTAAATCATCATGGTTACCAGGCACACAATAAATGGGTACGTTAAATTCACTCAATTCTTCTGCTAAACGTTCATAAGAGGCTTCAGAACAATCTTGCGACATATCACCAGAATGAATGATTAAATCAAATTTGATTTTTGCGTTTTGTATCGTCTTAATAACAGCCTGAAAACTTTGCTCCGTATTGACCCCTAACAATGAAGCTTCTTTGTCGGCTAACAAATGGGTGTCTGTCACATGCAGTATATTAATTGATGAATTGTTCATATTCATGAAACCTTTAAGTTTTTTATATACTATCGCGGTCCATCATAATTTGCTGCGTCTATTACATGACTAATCGAAAACCTACATGTGACATTGGATTATACGGATCAACACCACGTCTCGCACTTGGTCTATAACTCATACAAAAATTTTCATCACACAAAAATGATCCGCCGCGTATTACACGTTTCGGAGCATCAATCGGTGCGTATGAATCATCAGGATCATAACTAGTCATAGGCCCTTTAGGATTGATCCAATCTTTTGTTTGTAGAAACGCATCCGATCGATACCAATCGGAAACCCATTGCCAAACATTTCCAGCCATATCATATAACTTGTATCCATTAGGCGGATAACTTGCGACTTTAGTCGTACCAATTTTATTTCGATAAGCAGCATCGACGACAGGAAATTGTTTACCTGCAAACGTGTTTGCCATCGTTTTTCCATCCGGTTTAAACTCATCGCCCCAGCTATAATTAGTTTGCTCCAAACCACCGCGTGCAGCATATTCCCATTCTGCTTCAGTAGGTAAACGTTTTCCCACCCATTTTGCATAGGCAAGTGCATCTTCATAAGAAACTTGCACCACAGGATAATCTTCTTTACCTATAATATTGCTCTTAGGGCCTTGGGGATGACGCCAGTTTGCTCCAGGTACATATCGCCACCAACGGGAATTATCATCTAAGGGAACCGCTTGTTTGGTTCCAACAAATACCATGGCACCGGGTACTAATTGATCTTCTGATGGCTTGGGTGTGTCTTTAGCCAATTGAACTTTAATTGTTTCCCAATTAGGTTTACGTTCTGCTGTGGTCACATATCCAGTTGCTTTAACAAACGCAGCAAATTGCGCATTGGTAACATCAGTTTGATCTATCCAAAAACTATCTACATATACTTTATGAGCAGGTTGCTCGTTTTGCTTTGCCAAACGATTATTACTACCCATCATAAATTCACCACCTGGAATCCATACCATGCCTTTTGGACCAGTCATTCCATCACCGATGATGATTTGTTTAGCTTGATGAGCTTTAGGAAAAAAATCGAATGTGAAATAAATACTAAAAATAATGAATGCGATAAAAGAAATTAAAATAAAAAAAATTTTATGCTGATTAGATTGTTGAGCTTCCATAAACATTTCCTAGAAAAAAAGTATAGTGCATCGTTAACCCCCCACCCTA
>DAIEGU010000073.1 GCA_027356065.1 Gammaproteobacteria bacterium | reverse complement strand
GTCGCTTCGCTCCATCCGGGCTACTGCTGTCATGCCAGCCGCACGTTTTTTGTGCGAGGTGGCATCCAGAAATATTTCAACATCTACTACTGGATGCCAGCTAAAAGCATGCTGGCATGACACAGTGGCAGTGCTAGAATAAGCGGCTTCCAAGGACTGCACCAAAAGGACAATGGATCATGCAATACAACAAATTAGGCCGAGCTGGTATTCGATTAAGCGAAATCTCTCTGGGTTCATGGATCACTTTTGGTAACCAAATAGGATTACATGAAGTAAAAACCCTCATGCATGCAGCCGTAGATCGCGGCGTTAATTTTTTTGATAACGCAGAAGGTTATGCGCACGGTGAAGCTGAGACTTTAATGGGTAAAGCTATTAAAGAATTTCGTCGCGAAGATTTGGTTATCTCGACCAAAATTTTTTGGGGCGGTAACGGGCCTAATGATACCGGTTTATCGCGTAAGCATCTTATCGAAGGTACGAAAAATTCACTGAAACGATTAAAACTCGATTATGTCGATTTACTTTTCTGTCATCGTCCCGATTCGCACACACCCATTGATGAAACTGTTCTTGCTATGGATTATCTCGTTCGTGGCGGCTATGCATTTTATTGGGGAACATCTGAGTGGAGTAAAGTTGAAATTGAATCCGCTTATCATGTAGCGGATGAATTAGGTTGCATCCGTCCTTCTATGGAGCAACCAAAATATAATTTATTTTCCCGCGAACATTTAGAACACGATTACTTATCGTTATTTGAAAAATATGAAATGGGCACCACTATTTGGGGTCCGCTTGCATCCGGTATTTTGTCCGGAAAATATAATCGAGGCATACCCAATGATAGTCGATTGGCAAAAGAAGGGTGGTTAGTACCTGATAATTTCATGCAACTCATACAAAAAACCAAACAATTAGATGTCGTAGCAAAAGATTTAAATTGCACCTTGTCACAATTAGCCATCGCTTGGTGTTTGAAAAATCCGCATGTAAGTTCAGTCATCACCGGCGCAACAAAACTCGAACAATTAACTGAAAATTTAGGTGCGATTGATATTAAATCTAAGTTAACATCCGACATCCTCGAACACATTAATAAAATTACACGATCATAACGCATGACAAACACAGCCATTAAAAGCGCGCTATTCATTCAAGGGTTAGAATTTGATGTTTATCTAGGTTGGCCTGACGATGAACGCAAAGAAAAACAAACTGTTTTACTTGATATAGAAATTAATTTTCATAAACCGCCCACAGCGTGTGAGACAGACCAATTACAAAATACCGTTTGCTATTCAGCACTGGTTGATTACCTTCGTGAACAATTTAGAGAACGCAAATTTCGTTTATTAGAACATTTAACGCATGAAATATACCGTATTACCAAAACCAAATTAGCTGATGCAAATGCAAAGATTTATGTGCAAATCACCAAACGTCCTCCTATTCCAGGATTAACTCACGGCGTTTGTTTTGGTTATGGGGACAAATAAAATATGGTTATTCTGGGTTTAGGTACTAATCTGGGCGATAGATTAGCCAACTTGCGTAAAGCACTTCAGGCAATTAAGCACCTGCATGGCATTAAAGTAGAACAAATATCGCCTATTTATTTATCCGATGCTTTACTGCCAGAAAATGCACCGCCCGAATGGGACATTCCTTATCTCAATATTGCCATGCGATGTCATGTCAGTCTTCAGCCTGATGAATTACTTAAAGAATTGAAAAATATTGAATGGAGTATAGGACGTAAACCCGAGATACGTCATTGGGGACCTAGAATAATCGATATCGATATTTTGGCGTGGGATGATCGCATTATTAAAACAGATGCGTTAACTGTTCCTCACGAAAATTTACAAAACCGTCCTTTTGCATTATGGCCACTCGCCGACGTTGCACCTTTTTGGCAATTTCCATTACCCGGATCCAATCACGGTAAAACAGCTGCAGAAATTGGCGAACAATGGGGACCACGCGAAAGTGGTGAAGCACCGTTACATACGCGTCAACTATTTCAGCGCATAGATACGCCCGAATTGGTTGGCGTTATTAATATCACACCCGATTCTTTTTCCGATGGCGGATATTTTTTGGATGTTGAAAAAGCTTATCAGCAAATCTCACATTTGATGAATAGTGGCGCAACTATCATTGATATTGGTGCAGAATCAACAGCGCCTAATGCCAAACCATTATCTTCACAAGAAGAATGGACAAGGCTATCACCACTTTTAACTATCATTAATGAAAAGAAACGTACGTTTCTTTTGCCGCCAAAAATAAGCGTCGACACACGACATGCTGATGTTGCAGAAAAAGCATTAGCCATGAGTGTGGATTGGATTAATGATGTAACAGGTCTTAATGACCCAACTATGCAAAAACTCATCGCACAGTCAAAAGCAGATTGTGTTGTCATGCATCACATGAGTATTCCTGCAAGTCGTCAGTATATACTGCCGCGTATAGAAAACAGCGTTGATAAAGTTCTTGATTGGGCAAAACAAAAAATTGAAGCGTTGGTAACTTCAGACATTGCAAAAGAAAGAATTATCATCGATCCAGGTATTGGGTTCGGCAAAGTACCTGAGCAATCGTTTATGTTGATTAAACACATTAATCGTTTTGCTGAACTTGGCTGTCGATTATTAGTAGGCCATTCGCGTAAATCTTTTTTGACCTGGTTTACTAGCCGTCCTCCCGCAGAACGTGATATTGAAACACTTGCACTGACCCTTTATCTCGCTAAACAACCTGTTGATTATTTGCGTGTGCATAATGTTGAAATGAACGCACGGGCATTGAGAGTAGCGAGTGCGTTGTGAATAGGTAAATCCGTTCGCCCTGAGGCTGATGGCGCCCCTCATAAAACTCCGCGTCGTCCTTGTTAGGTCAAGTAATAGTTAACAACATTGTCCATGAGCGCCCCCTCTCCGCCCACTGTCTTTAATTAGTCAATAACGGTTGCAGCGGAGAGGGCCGGGGTGAGGTCAATCACCATCTTTCAGCACATCCTGAATAACCTTCACTATATTTTTAGTTTTTGTAAATACCCTAGATGACGTTCTTCATCAGTAGATGCTTTGCGCAACTCACGTGCTCTATACATTAATATTTTATTCATAATTATCCTCACCCCGGCCCTCTTCGCTGCAACCGTTATTGACTAATTAAAGACAGTGGGCGGAGAGGGGGCGCTCATGGACAATGTTGTTAACTATTACTTGACCTAACAAGGACGACGCGGAGTTTTATGAGGGGCGCCATCAG
>DAIEGU010000069.1 GCA_027356065.1 Gammaproteobacteria bacterium | reverse complement strand
AGTCGCACTTATCATTCATGGCAAGGGACATCATAGCCAAATGCCAATACTAAAAAACAAACTTAATCATTGGCTACGCAAAATTGACGTTATACTCGCATTTTGTTCGGCGGCGCCAGGTCACGGTAGTCGTGGTGCAATTTATGTGTTACTAAAGCGCGTGGTAGAGGAGAATAGATTTGAATAAAAAAAACACTATCATTATTGGTATATCTGGAGCATCTGCATCTGGGAAAAGTCTTTTAGCTAATACTATTGTGAATGAATTAGGCTCAGATCAAGTCGTCGTCATATCAGAAGATTCTTACTATAAAGATCACAGCAATATTCCATTCGAACAAAGAGCAAAAATTAATTACGATCATCCCGATTCATTAGACCATGAATTGTTGCATCAACATTTGATTCAGTTACAACAAGGTCAAACAATCGAAGTCCCTATCTACAATCACTCGCAGCATATTCGCGAAAAAGAAACACGTACGATTGGCCGTCATGCCATCATTGTTTTAGAAGGCATCTTATTGTTCGTTGAACAGCCTTTACGTGAACTGATGGACATTCGAATTTATATGGAAACATCGTTAGATATTTGTTTAATTCGCAGATTAAAACGCGATATCAAGGAAAGAGGTCGATCACTCGATTCCGTACTAAAACAATATGAAGACACTGTTAGACCTATGTATCTTCAATTTATTGATCCATCCAAACGCTACGCTGATCTTATCGTTCCACGCGGTGGCGGTAATCGTATCGCAATCGACATGATCAAAGCAAAAATGCGCGAACTGCTAAAAAGCCTGCAAGAAAGCTAACAAACCTCTCTAGCTAAATATAGCTAGCTAACATGCAAATGGTAAGGTTACTATTTGCATGTTGTCAGGGAGGCCACATGAAAAGAGTGTTGTTGTGTCTGTTGATTTGTATGATGACAAATGACGGATTTACTGCTGCAACAGCAACCAAGCAAACAACATCAACTCGTGCAACGACCGTAGAAACGAACCCAGAAAATAAAGAAAAATTTGAAGTTTTTTCTTTGCAAAATGTCACTGGAACATTTGATATCACTTCTGATTACAGAGATCGCGGCATCAGCCAAACACAAAATTTACCCGCTGTCCAAGGCGGCTTAACTTATCTTTTTCCCATCGGATTATATTTTAATGTTTGGGGATCAAACGTTAAACTTTTTGATTTTCGAGCACACGAAGCAACCATTGAATTAGATACTATTGCTGGTTGGCGTGGCAGTTTTTGGAATAACAATATTAGTTATGATATCAACATTGATAGATACTCTTATCCGCAATCGCCTGATGGAAACTATAATGAGCTCAATACATTATGGACTTATAAAATTTTGCAGCTTGGCTTTAGCTACTCTGCAAACGCTTACAATACTCATCAAACAGGGCTTTATTACAACGGCACTATTACGCTGCCTATACCGCCTCGTTATGTGTTACAACTTCAAGATCTCAATTTTCAACTTGAAATGGGTCATTATAGTTTACCGAGAGCAGCCGGTAATAGTTATAACGATTACAGCGCAACATTGAATAAAAAACTTAATAGTGTTTATACATTAACTGTACAATGGGTCAATACTGATGGCCGTCAACATTTGTCTCCTTATGACAGTGCTGAAATTTTGGGAATGATAACCGCGAGTTTTTGATTTTTTCAATAAAGAAACATTGCTGCATGGTCCACCAGGACAAGTTAGCACGTCATTGCGAGACGCGTTTTTTGCGCCGCGGCAATCCAGAAATAACGATGTAATCTTAACTATTTTCTGGATTGCCACGCCCGTAAGAAACACGAGCTCGCAATGACAAACTACGCGGTAAAAACCTCAAAAAATAATGCATTATTTCCGTTTTTGCTTTATCATTCTGCGACCCAACAGCAATATCAATCTTCGAACACTTAGGTTCATCTTTATGCAAAACAAATCTCAAGCTGGTTTTTTTATCATGGCTGCCCCTTTATTACTTGTCTTGTTTATTGACGGTATGGGATTAGGTCTTGTAATGCCTATTTTAAATGGATTAATTTTTAATCCAGATAGCGGCTTCATGCCTGACATGTCTCCGCGCTTACATAATGTTATTTATGGTTTAATTATCAGCATATTCATGTTGTGCTGGTTCTTTGGTGCAGCCATGTTAGGTGATCTGTCTGACAAAATCGGCAGAAAAAAATCCTTACTAATCTGTTTGATTGGCGCATTTTTAAGTTACATTCTTTCTGCTATTTCTGTTGGCTTACATAGTTTAACTTTATTAGTGATTGGTCGTATCATTGCTGGTCTTACTTCAGGAAGCCAACCGATTGCACAAGCAGCCATTATCGATTTAAGTGATCCGCAGCACAAAGCAAGAAATATTGGTTACATATTATTATCTCTATCATTAGGCTTTATCGTAGGGCCTTTATGCGGCGGCATCTTATCCGATAATAATTTGGTTTCATGGTTTAACTTTGCCACACCTTTTTATTTTGCTTCTACGGTTTCTTTTATCAACATTATTTTCTTATTAATTTTATTTAAAGAAACATTTGTTTCCAAACATACAACGTTTGCTGTTAACCCTTATCAAGCCATCAATGTTTTCATTTCAGCTTTTAAAAATGAAAATGTCCGTAACTTATCAATCATATTTTTCATTTTTATTTTTGGTTGGAGCAGTTTTTACTCGTTCATTGGCTTGTATTTATTAAAGATATATAACCTTTCTTCTACTGGCGTTAGTCTTTACATGGCAGTAATGGGCGTTGGATTCGGTATAGGCACGGGTTATTTAGTTAACTATTTGGCCCGTCTATTTACGTTGGGCGATATTTTCAAATATACCGCTTTTATAGGCGCTATTATTGTTGGGGTTATGATTGCGTGTTCGCAACTCGTTAATTGGTTATTAGTTGCCCCACTCGCTTGCGCTGTCAGTATTGCTTATGCTGCGATACTCACTATTTTTTCTAATCAAGTTGATGCCGACAGCCAGGGTTGGGTAATGGGAATCACAGGTTCCATCATGGCATTTGTCTGGGCATTAAATGCCATTATTGTAGGCGTCGCTGCAGCATGGGATGCGACCATTCCATTAATTATCGCTGCAGTTACTTTACTACTAACTGCCATAGTTTCTTTATTCAGTTTGAAAAATGGTAACTATAAAGTTCATTCTGATATTAAGGTGCATTAATTATTTGCTAAAGCACATCTACCACTAAACTGATATAAGGGCCTTGCATACTAAAAGGATTGGATGATGATGTTGTTGAATTAATCGCCATTGTACCTGTTGCAAATTCAGGAATAACTTCATCAATACCAGCTTGCACTAACGTATCGGGACTTATTTCTGAAATAGCATTAACGTAATAAGCAAAGCGATAACCTAATTCAAATTTGACATCAAACGAATTTCGCCAAGCATGCTTGTAAAACGCGCTTAATCTTGCATCAAATCCAGGAACCACTTGTGTAGTAGTAGGCGCAGTAATTTCCTGCGTACTTGGACTTATCCCCAACGCAATTAATCTAGTTGAATTTGAAATAAAATTATCTTGTGCCTGCATAGAACCTGCGGTTAATGTTCCTAAAAAGTCACCTGCAAATCCAAAACCATTCATTATGTCCCATGCAAAACTCGCGCCTACATCAGGGCCTATACCTAAATACTTAGAAGCATTTTCTGTTTCAAAATAGAAATTAGGATCAGCAGGTAATGCATAAGCTTGCCCAGATATAGGCGGGCTACCTGCATAATCACTAAAAGTAGTATTGATATTTTGCTTAATTCGCAGCACATCAATACCAGCAGATAATTTTATTTGTAAATTAGAATCGTACATATAAGTTTTATTAAGATTCAGTGTGACATTATTGAAGTTAAAATTAACAGAACTCTCCCCTCTTTTTATCCCAAACACGCCGGGGCCCACATCATAAGGAGGCGCAACAAATTCAACAGTCGCAACAGCTGTACTTGTTGATGCTTGTGTGGAGCTTGAATCATTAGAATTTAAATGCGTCCAGTCTAATGAAACATCATAAGTAGAATGTGGAAAAATATAATTGAAACCTAAATCAAATGCGGGTGAAAAATCTGGATTAACACTCTGGTTATGCCAACTTTGTTGATAAGGTTGATTGCCAGATACTAAAACAGCATATTTTAAATTATTACTTGATGGCTGCAAGTAAAGTGCTGTGAGGTGAAAACCAAATTTTTGTGTCGATGGAGTTTGATCTGCTAATGCTATGACGGGTAAAAAATTTAAAAATAAAACGCCTGCTGCAATAACTCTTCCATAAGTCATAAATAGTCCTTTTTTATGTCATCCCTGTGATTAAGTTATTCGCGGACGGAATGCGCATAACCACAATAACAACAATCAACCATGCTTCTTCAAATAAACTAAAAATTCCGTTTCATCTAACACTGGAACACTTAATTCTTTTGCTTTATCTAATTTAGAACCAGGATCATCACCGACAACAACATAACTTGTCTTGCTAGACACGCTACCAGAAACTTTTGCGCCTAACAATTCTAATTTTTCTTTTGCTTCATCTCGCGTCATTTGATGCAAAGTACCTGTCAAAACAAATGTTTTACCAGCAAGCGGTAATGTTTTACTTTCTTTTATTTCTGGCCAGTGTATTCCTGCTGTCAACAACTTATTAATGACTGTGCGATTGTGTAATTCACCAAAGAAATTGGCAATATGAGTTGCAACCACAGGGCCTACATCAGGTACAGCTTGTAAAGCTTCTTCCGTCGCAGACAGTAATGCTGGTAATTCTTTAAATGAAATTGCTAGTTGCTTTGCTGTGGCCTCTCCTACTTCGCGAATGCCAAGCGCATATAAAAAACGTGCGAGTGTTGTTGATTTACTTTTTTCAATTTCTTCAAGTAAATTTTGCGCTGACTTTGTTCCCATTCGCTCCAGTTCTTCTATCTGGGATTGAGTCAAATCATAAATGTCTGCAATAGTATGAATTAATTGTGTATCAACTAATTGCTCAACTAATTTGTCACCTAAACCTTCAATATTCATGGCACGACGTGAAGCAAAATGTCTAATAGCTTCTTTTTGTTGTGCTGGGCAAATTAATTCACCCGTACAACGAGCGACAGCTTCACCTTCCACCTGCTCGACTAACGAATTACAAACAGGACAATATTTTGGTAAATAAATTTTCTTCACTTGAGCATGTCTAGGTTTGACTACACTCACTACTTCAGGAATAACATCACCAGCTCGACGTACGATAACAGTATCGCCAATATGAATATCTTTACGTGCAATTTCATCCATATTATGCAAAGTGGCATTACTGACTGTTACACCACTTACATGTACCGGTTTCAACCGTGCAATAGGTGTCACAGCACCTGTGCGTCCAACATTAAATTCAACATCCTCAATAACGGTTGTCGTTTCTTCCGCAGGAAATTTATGTGCAATCGCAAAACGCGGTGCGCGAGTGACAAAACCTAATTTTTTTTGTAATTCAATATCATTTACTTTGTAAACCACACCATCAATTTCATAAGGCAATGCCGCGCGTTTATTTCCTATGCGTTTATAATATTTAAGACAGTCTTCTTTACCAGTGGCAACTTCGACCAGAGAATTGACGCGCAAACCTAAATGTTTCAACCATTGCAAAATATCATAATGTTTATCAGGTGTTGTTACGCCTTCAACACTGCCAAGCCCATAGGCAAAAAATTCGAGTGGGCGTGATGCGGTTATACGAGGATTTAACTGACGCAAACTGCCTGCTGCTGCATTGCGTGGATTTGCTAGCAATTTTTCTCCTTTCTTTGCAGCTTGTATATTTAACTGCTCAAAACTTTTTTTCGTCATGATGACTTCACCGCGCACTTCTAACACTTGCGGTATTTGCGTACCACGTAAACGTAAAGGCACCGTTTTTATCGTTTTGATATTTTGTGTTACATCTTCACCACGCTCACCATCGCCACGTGTTGCAGCTTGCGCAAGCATTCCATTTTCATAACGAATACTCAGTGCAAGACCATCTAATTTAGGCTCGCAACAATATTCAATCGGAGTATCTATACCTAAACGATCATGAATTCGCTGATCAAATGCAATCACGTCATCATCGTTGAATGCATTTTCTAACGATAACATGGGGATTGTGTGTTGCACTTGCGAAAATGCTTTAAGAGGTGTAGCACCTACTCGTTGAGTAGGTGAGTCATGAGTAATAAGTTCAGGATGTTCTACTTCTAATTTTTTAAGCTGATTAAAAAGTTTATCAAATTCAGCGTCTGAAATTTTTGACTCATCGAGCACATGATAACGATAATTATGCTCGTTAATTTCTTCTCTCAGTTTTTCAATTTGGTTTTTTGTATCTTTCATGTTTATCTTCTACAAATCGTCATTGGTGTGTAGATGTAGGTTAGTAATTCATTGTATAAACCCGTTCGACCCTGATAAATCTCCGTGCGCCTTAAGGAGAGGATGAACCGTTCGCCCTCTCCCACGATCTAATGCACGCCTCTTTAACTCCCAGCCAAACTAATTGCTTTTTCAATATCAACACTGACCAACCGTGACACACCAGGTTCATTCATCGTTACACCAATTAAATGCTCACCCATTTCTATAGTGATTTTATTATGGCTGATAAATAAAAACTGTGTTCTATCTGCCATTGCACGCACAAGACGAGTAAAACGTAATACGTTTGCATCATCAAGCGCTGCATCAACTTCATCGAGTAAGCAAAATGGTGCTGGATTTAAATGGAAAATTGAGAATATCAGTGCAATTGCTGTTAATGATTTTTCACCACCTGAAAGCAAATAAATCGAACTATTACGCTTACCTGGAGGACAAGCCATCATAGTAACGCCCGCTTCCAGTAAATCATCACTATTTAATTCAAGATACGCTTTACCACCGCCAAATACGGTTGGAAATAATTCTTGGAAACGTTCATTCACTTTATCAAATGTTTCCTTGAATCGCTGACGCGTTTCTTTATCGATTTTTGCAATCGCATCTTCAAGCGTTGCCAAGCCCGCATGTAAATCTGCTAATTGCTTATCAAGATAATCTTTTCGCTCAAGACAAGTTGCATATTCTTCTATCGCCATCAAATTGATTGGGCCTAAACGATTGATGCGTTGAACCGTTTGATCTAATTTCGCTTGCCATTCTTCAGCTGAAATATCCGGCGGTAAATCTTTTAATACACCTTCAAGTGAAAACTCGGTTTCTTTCAATTGCTCAATAATCGTATCTGCTTTTACTTTCCATCCTTGCAATTCAACTCGTAATCCTTCTAATACAGTACGTAATTTATTGATATCACGCTCAATAGCTTGGCGTTTATTTTCCAAATTTTTAAATTCCTGGTCGAGTGCTTCCATCGCAACACGAGACGTATTTAATTCAATCTCAACACTGACATGCTTATCCAGCGAGCGCTCTAATGACTTCTTCAGTGTATCGATAGGCGCCATCGAAGTAAGTTCACTTTGCAATGTAATTTTACGTTCGCTCAATGAAGCAAGTTGCGTTTGCAAGCGTGTGATAGCTTGCTGTATAGATGTTTTCTGCGATCTTGCTGTTTGCAAACGAATTTCCAATTCATGCGACAATTCTTTTTTATTGTTTGCATGTTCACGAATGTGTTGCAATTGCTGCCGAACTTCATCACGTTCTTGAATCAATTCTTCACGTGAATCGGTTTGCTCTTCAAGATCAGTTAATGCTTTTTCCCATAATGATTTTGCTTTTACTAACTCAGCTTGTGTTTGATCAAACTGTGCTACGCATTCCATTTGCTCTTTTAAGAACCGTTCGGATTGTTTTTGTAATTCACCCAAACGTTCTTGCTTCATCTTTTGTTGCGTATTCAATTGTGCAGCTTGCGCTTGTTGCTGATTATAAGATTGCTGTAACTGATCACGCTGTTGTTCCAATTTCTGCAATTGTTCACGACGCTCTGCAATATTATGCTCAAGCTCAGCTTGCGTTTTTTGTAACTGTTCAATACGTATCGCAAGCTGTTTTAATTCTTGTTCACGTTGCAATACACCGGCAGCAGGATCTTCTTCACGCAAAATCTTAATCCATGAACGATTAAGCCATACGCCATCACGGGTAACAATAGATTCATCTTTATCTAACGATTCGCATAAAGCGAGTGCATCTTCTAATGTATCTGCAACGTAGATACCATCAATCAATGAATCTAATGACCATGGTGAAGTAATTTTTTCAGCAAGCAAAGTTGTTTTCTTATGCGCTTTACTATGTGTAGAAACAGGCTGCGGAGTATAAACACATAAATTTCCTGTTTTTAAATCTTCAATATGTGGAATAATTTCATTGAATTGATCCAAGCAAATTGCTTGTAAACAAAAACCCAATACTTTTTCCGCAGCTAATTCCCAGCCATTTTCTACTTGAATATGTTGTGCAAGACGTGGTTTGTTATTGAGTTGATGTTTAGTCACCCATGGTGCAGTTGAATTATCACGTTGTCCCAGCGCAGTTTGCTGCAATGCTTCAAGAGAAGCTTGTTGACCCCGTAATTTTTGCAAGTCACTACGCACATTATCTAAATTAGTATTCGAATTTTGCTGCGCTGTTTGCAGACTAGTAATTTCAGTACGAATATCAGCGAGTTGCTGATGATGAAATTCTACTTTATCAGCAGCTTCAAATGCTTTTTGAGAAAATACTTCAATTTCTTTGTTCAATGCTTCGAAATCAAATTGTTTTTGATCTTGTTGCAATTGATCTTGGCGCTTTTGAAGGAAACCTAGTTTTTGTTCCAAATGTTGAATATGGGTTTTTTCAACTTGCGCTGTTTGAGTAGTTTTAGCAGCTGTCTGATTAAATTCGTCCCAACGAGTCTGCCAAGTTTGTACTGCGTCTTCAGCAGATTCCAATTCATCTTGTAGCGCTTCTGCTTCTCTTTTGGATGTAACAAGCTTAGGTTCAACTTCTTGCAACTCATGCTGAAGATCACGTAAATTATCTTCTGCTTCTGCTGCTTGCTCATTGATTATTTGGCAATCATTTTCAGTCTGCTTAAGATCAGTTTCCCACTGATGCTGACGTTCCTGATGATGCAAAATATCTTGCTCGACACGGGTAATTTCATTTCCAACAGCATAAAAACGCCGTTGAACTTCTTGGAATGCATCATGAGCAACACGTTGTTCATGACGTAATTGCTCTATTTCTCTATCTGTACCGGTATGTTCACTATGCCGCGCTTCAAGTGCAGTTTCTTCGCGCTGGATCTTTAAGGTGTGATCAACCATATGACTATCTAATACGCGCCATTGAACACCATATAATTCTGCTCGTAACACGCGCTCTTGCTGCTTTAATGTCTTGAATTTTTCAGCCACATTAGCTTGATGCTTGAGATGGTTCAATTGCTTATCTAATTCGCCGCAAACATCATTGACTCTAGCCAAATTTTCTTTTGTATGACCGATACGCAATTCTGTTTCGTGACGACGTTCCTTATATTTAGAAATACCAGCAGCTTCTTCCAAATAAGTACGCAATTCATCGGGCTTCGCTTCGATGACTCGACTAATCATATTTTGTCCGACAATAGAATAACTACGCGGCCCCAAACCGGTGCCTAGAAAAATATCGACTACATCGCGTTTACGACAACGGACACCATTTAAGAAATAAGAAGAATCAGATTCTCTGTTGATTTGACGTTTAACAGATATTTCCGCAAATTTGGAATATTCCCCGCCAATGGTTCCATCTGAATTATCAAAAACAAGCTCTACCGATGCTTGACCAACTGGTTTTCTGGCATTTGAGCCATTAAAAATGACATCCGTCAGAGATTCACCACGCAAGTATTTAGGCGAGCTTTCCCCCATCACCCAGGTCACAGCGTCTATGATATTTGACTTACCACAACCATTTGGGCCGACAATCGCCATTAGTTTGCTCGGAAGCTCAATAGTGGTTGGATCAACAAAAGATTTAAAACCAGATATTTTGATCTTTGAAAGCTGCATGTTTGGATCCCTAAAATTGTGAAGCATTGGTCACTGTCATGACAAACCCGCTAGCATGACAAACGGCAGCATATTATGCCAGTTCCATCCGCATAGATTCCACATTCTAAATCGATTAAGCTATATTTTTGTTGCGTCTAATTTAATACCAGAAAATAGGAGAAATTACAGCCTTGAACGGTAGCCGCCATCCAAAATTATGGTTTCCCTACCTGATTGCAACCATTGGCATTGTATTATCATTCTTAATATGGTTCCTTCTCGCACATAATATAGGTGCTTATTTCGAGTTTCTGACTGCTGTCAGAGCCATCGCACCCTGGCTAGTTCTTATTCTCGGTATTTGTTTTTCTATTTTGCTTGCGGTCATCATTCGTATTACTCAGCTAGCCAAACAACGTACGGTTACGTTGGATCAAATAAATGAACATCTAAAAAAAGAGATAGGCGAGCGCATTAATGCTGAAGAAGTAAAACAAAAACTGGAAGTTGCCTTGCTTCAAGGCCAAAAATTACAAGCCATGGGTACCTTGGCAGGCGGCATTGCTCATGATTTCAACAATATTTTATACGCCATTTTAGGCTATACAGAAATGGCGCGTGAAGATGTTACCAAAGACAGTATTACCTATAAAAACTTAGGTAAAGTGGTAGAAGGGGCGCATCGAGGTCAAGAACTTGTTTCTCGTATTCTGGCTTTTAGCCGCCGCCAACATCATCAATTCGATCCCCTACACTTAAAAAGCACCATAGAAGCCGTGCTCGGACTACTTAAACCCACTATTCCGGCGAGTGTCATCATTCATTTTGAACCCCACACCGATGCGCATGTACTGGGAAATCAAACCCAGATACATCAAGTATTAGTCAATATCATTAATAATGCCGTCGATGCCATGGATGGAGAAGGTACTATTACGATTGACCTCACGCATGTTCCCGCAGGCGATCCGCTTTTACGTGGATTTCCAGATGTCTCTTCTAATCGTAATTATTGTAAAATTGAAATTATTGATACCGGACATGGCATGGACCAACACACGATGGATAGAATTTTTGAACCCTTTTTTACAACCAAGGAAGTGGGTAAAGGCACAGGACTTGGTTTATCTATCGTGCATTCAATTATTAAAGAACATCAGGGCGAAATTACTGTATCTGGCCAATTAGGACATGGTACAACGTTTATGATATTACTTCCGGAACATATGCAAGGATAAAGGAGACATCATGGCAAAAGTTTTATTAGTGGAAGATGATGATCTGGTCAGAGACATGTTGACCCAGGTATTACAACGCGCAAACCATGAAGTCATGTGTGTTGCGAATGGCGAAGAAGCTACCGTATGTTTACAAAAATACGAACCCGATATCATGGTGACTGATATCATTATGCCTAAAAAAAGCGGCATCACACTTATATCCGAAGTAAAAAATCGCCACCCCAATCTTGAAATCATTGCCATTTCCGGCGGTGGACGTCTTGATCCCACTGGTTATCTTGATTTATCAGAAACGTTAGGCGCATCCGTTTCCTTTGAAAAACCCGTCGATAATACTGCCCTCCTCATGGCCATTGATTTGTTATTACATGGAAAAAAGGAAAAAACAGGCGATGCTGCTCATTAGAAATTGCTAATCAAAAAATAACTCACAACAAACGCCGTCTATTTTCACTCAATTAAGTCAACATCAACATTAAGGTTGGCTTAATAAAAAAAACGTATAGTTCAAAACTAAACTATATGTAAAAAAACGAGTGAAATAATGATGCAAAGAATTGATAAAATACCTAATCCAATAGGTGTACAACTTCTTAAAAACTATACCGCCTCTCTCATAGCAGAAAAACCGGTCGATCAAGCAGAAAACAAGCCCTTCGATCGTAGGCCTGGTATTATTAATGCAATTAAAGCTCTTTTAAACATCAATTCAAATGAAATAAATAAAAATCATTATGAAGAAATCATTGCGCATATTAAATCGTTTGAGCATGGTTTTCATAGAATGGTGCATATTTATAATCAATTTAGAAGCGATTGCGAGGGAAAAAATAGTGATCGCCCTGGCGTAGTAATACAAAACGATATAGAAACATTTACAAAGTCTCCCCTATTAGCACTACTTTTTATTTTTCGTCTTCAGCATGCAGAAGAAGTTGAACATATTTCAGCGGTTTTTTACAGACAAGAAACACATGATTTCTCAAGTTTTTGTGATGAAGAAGGACAAGCAGCAACAAGCAAAAAAGGAGGTATTATTTCCAAAGCAACAAAATATGCCGACACAATACTCTCTCAATTGATTGTCATTGTGATCAATCAACACGAAATCATCAGACATTTTTTACAAGCTAATTTAGATTTCTTTGAACACACTATTAGCGGACTGTTAACAGGAAAAGATTTAAAAAATGTGTTGCAGCAACATAAAGATTTATTTATGAAAAATGCTGACACTTACAATAGATTGGAAACTAAAATACATTTTATTAATACTACAGAAAAAATGGATGTTTTAATTAAAAAACAAGTAGCCATACTAAATTTTTTAAACGCGCCAGTTAATGAGAGTGCAATAAAAAAAGCTAAACATTTATCAGCAGAAAAACAAGCAAAAGAAGAACAAGAAAAAATAGAAAATCAAATCATAGAAAAGCAAGAAAAAGCAAAAAAACAAGCCGAAGAAAACCAAAAAACAACAGAAAAACAAATTCAGGAAGAACAGTTACAAAGAGATATCGCATTATGGATCGCGACTAAAACAAAAATGGATGACTTATCAGATTTAATATCTCCAAGTGAATGGGGCTTCTTTAGCGCAGAGAATAATGAAGACTCTTCTCTTACTGTTAAAGAGCACAATAAAGATAAAAAAAACTTTCTTAAGTAATCTGCATATAAATTTATTAAAACGAGGATAAAATGCAGTCAGGCTTTCCTGAACTTGGCTTTAATTGACACGATGGATTTATCTCCCAAATGGTAGATCAACTTATTAATCCTAATTGATATCTTTATCAAACCAATACTTTGCTGAAGCCAATCTATATAAGCTAAGTATTGGTTCTCTTTTACCATTTTGAATTTTAAATTGAATCATTCCCGTATCAGCTGTATTAATTTGAACGGCATTTATCGCAGTGTAAGCAGATGTAATAGATGAATGGGGAAAATGATAACGATTAAGATAACCTGTTGCATACAACACATAATGCGGATGAACAGCTGAAATAAAATTCTTTAAACCCGATGTTTTACTGCCATGATGAGGTGCAACTAACATGTTTGCTGATAAAGTTTCGGGAGAATATTGCAGCAATGTTTTTTCAGCAAATTTCTCAATGTCACCCGTTAGCAATATACTTTGCTCTCCATTATCAATTTTCAATACACATGAACTATCATTACCCAAATCAAGATTATCTTTTCCAGGATAAAGGAAAGTAAATCTAACACCATCCCATTGCCAACTTTCATTAGCCAAACAATATTGCGATTGCGGGATTTTTTCAGGCACGCTGGTTTTAATCGCAGCTACATTTAATTCATGCATCAATGATTTTGCCCCGCCAATATGATCATTGTCACCATGACTAATAACCAACATATCAATTTTTTTAATAGAACGAATATGAAGATATGGCAATACGACACTCTTTCCCATATCAAGATTTGTGCTGATTTTTCCACCCGCATCGTACACTAATGTATGTGTTTTTGTTTCAATAACCATAGCAAGACCTTGACCCACATCAAGTACTGTTATCCAATAATCTCGCCATGCAGGTCTATCAGGTTGATAACATAATAAAGGGGCAAGCCATATTACACTTAACCATCTGCCAGGAAATCCAGCTGGCAATAAGAGAAATATAAATGCGCATATAGTTAAAAAAAATAATAATGATGAAGGTATTACTTGCTGCCACGCAGAAAGAGGTAATTCAGAAAACCAAGTCAATACTATCCATAATCCTGACAAACTTTTATCTGCAATTAATAAAAAAAATTTTCCAAGTAGCGGTGAGATAAAAAGAAAAATGCCGCTCAATAAACAAAATGGCAATATAAAAAAACCTAGCCATGGTATAGCAATACAATTTGCCGCAAACGAAACCAATGAACATTCCTGAAAAAACCATAATGAAAATGGAATTAATCCTATTCCTATCACCCATTGCACTCGGCCCCATTTCCACCATAAACCTGCTGGTTTTAAGCGACCATTCATTCCATAAATAATGAGTGCAATCGTGCCAAATGATAACCAAAAACTTTCGCTCAATACATTAAGCGGATTGATCACCATAACCATCCATAATGAAAGCGACCAGCATTGCCATGCTGATATTTTTTTTCTTAATAATAACGCAACAGTGAAGACAGTTAACATGAAACAGGCACGCTGTGTTGGAAGTGAAAATCCAGCAAGTGCACTATAAAATATGGCTACCAACATGGCAGCGCAAGCAGCAGCTTGTTGCACTGGCACTCTTAATATTAACGCAGGCATTAAACGCCAACATCGAGAAACTAGATAGTAGGCAAACCCTCCTATAATCCCGATATGTAAACCCGCAATTGCCATTAAATGATTAGTGCCTGTGTTACGCAATACTTGCCATTGCGTATCTGATATACCAACACGCTCCCCTATTATTAGAGCCAATAACCAGATGGAAGTATTCGAATTCGGTAAATTAGTTTCTATTTTTTCTTGTAATGATTGCCTGAAGCGATCAAGGGGACATTGCCACACATGATGTGCCAATAGTTTATTCGCATTATCTAGCATCACAAAACCACTAGCGCGTAATTTTTTTTGTATTGCCCACGCTTCAAAATCAAATGAACCGGGATTTTGCGTTGAATGTATGCGTTTTAATTTGACGACTAATTGCCATTTATCACCTACTTTTATGGCTTTATTTGGATGACGCCATGCTAAACGGATTAATGTGTTTTTTTTGATAGCTGAAGATTTTTCTACTTTAAATAAAAAACTAGTTTGCGTCAGACTTTTTTGTGGTAATGAAGCAACATGACCTATTATGAATACTGCTTTTCCTTCCAACTTCTTAGGCAATGACCATGATAGTACAGATGCTGCATACCAAAAACTCCAAACAAACCCGCAAATGATTGCAAAGAAAAAATATGAATACCGAACATGCTTGCGTAAAAAAATAAATGTTATCGCAGTAGTACAGATAAGCGCCGCAATAATTATTTTATTTGGTAATGAGGACAATGTTTGTAAGTAAACATCACCACAGAGAAATCCTAAGGTGAATAAAAGCATGGGGAATCCTTTTGTTATTTTTTGATTTGAATTGATTTATGTACCCCCATCCTGACCCTCGCAACAAGTAAGGGGCAAGCTCTCCTCCGCAAGGAGCATTGTTGCATAATTCAAATGTGTCATCCTGAACAGGCGTTTTTTGCCTGTGAAGGATCTAATTGCTAATGAAAAAGGTCCTTCACAGGCAAAAAACGCCTGTTCAGGATGACACATTTGAATGTTAAGAAATTCCTCATGTTGCGGTATTAAGAATCTAGCGGTAGGTATTCGTTGTGCTTTTGAGAATAAGTAAAAATTTGCCCGGTCTTAATATCAAAAAACCATAAATGAATAATTAATTCATTTCGTTGTATTTTGCTCTCAATCCAAGGAAAGGTAAGACAATTTTTATAAGATTGATGTAACGCCAATTTTGCGTATTCATCACTGTCAATTTGAGGTCCGTGATTAGTTTTAACTAATGACACCCAATTAGTAATGAAGTCATTATTATTCGTATCATGTTCATTTAATAACGCTTGAATCCCACCACATTGACTATGGCCTAATAAAATAAGATGTCTCACTTTTAAAAAGCACACACCAAATTCTAGCGCGGCGCTTGTACCATGATGCATTTCATCTTTTTCATAAGGCGGTACTACATTGGCAACATTACGCACGACAAATAAATCACCCGGATCACATTGCAATATCAAAGCGGGATCAACACGCGAATCGCAACACGCGACAACCATCACTTGCGGCTGCTGGCCATAACTTGAAAGATATTGCATAACTGACTGGTCGCCAAGTGCATATTTCTCTCTGAATAACTTATAACCTTGTAAAATTTTCATGAAACCATTTGGCATGTCTTGCTCTCCGAAGTTATCATTCCGGCTAATGCATTTATCCAAGTTATATGATCATTTAAACATGGAATAAAAATAAGTTCAGTTCCACCTAACGTTTGCCATTGCTCACGTGCACGTATATTGATTTCTTCAAGCGTTTCCAAACAATCTGCTACAAACGATGGACACACAATAGCAAGCCTCTTGACCCCTTTTTGTATCAACTCAGACAATAATACATCAGTGTAAGGCTTTATCCAGGGCGTACGTCCCAAACGTGATTGAAAAGAAACGCTATATTCATTCACAGATAAAGATAATACTTCCGCAAGTAAAGTCGATGTTGCGTAACACTGTGCACGATAACAATACTGATTATTTTCTTGTACCGGCGGACAAGCATGCACATGATCACAATTAGCTTTGCAATGGCTCTTATCAAGATGGCGTTCAGGAAGACCATGATAGCTAAATAAAATTAAATCTGGTTTCTTATTAGCTAAATGCTCTCTAATTATTTCTGCATACGCGGAAATAAACCCAGGATGATTATAAAAATCACGCGAAATATTTAATTGAGGAATGTTCCAATCATGGCTGACGTGCTTCAATACTTCTTCAATTGCAGAACCTGTTGCTGCAGACGTATATTGTGGAAACAATGGCACAATGGTAATTGCTGATGCAGCTTTTAATTTTTTCATGACTGAAGCAATGGATGGATTACCATATCGCATAGCAAACTCAATTTGATATTCATCTCCAATTTTTTTTGCAAGCGCATCACGTAATTGTTTTGTATATATCAATAAGGGTGAACCTGATTCAAACCAAATCTTTTTGTACGCAGCGACTACTCTCTTATAACGAAAAGGTACAATCAATAAATTTACCAAGGGCCAACGTAAAAAAACGGGCAAATCAACCACACGTGGATCATTTAAAAATTCACGTAAATAATGTCGCACAGATTTTTCATGATAATTATCTGGTGTGCCAATGTTTAGCAATAAGATTGCTTTTTTAGTCATGCGTTACTCAAAATGTATCGTCATATTAAGACAGACTCACTACTGTCATTGACTCTCTTATTATCATTTAAAATTCTGCAATCGCCCATTTTCAATGGTAAGCACACGTTGAGCGCGACTTGCAATATTAGGATCATGTGTTACCAATACAACACTGGTTTGATGTGTTTTTTGCAAATCAAAAAATAGTTCCAAGACTTTTTCAGCATTATTAGGATCTAAATTTCCTGTTGGTTCATCAGCAAGTACACAAAGTGGATCAGCAACTAATGCACGAGCAATAGCTACACGTTGGCGTTCACCGCCAGATAATTGTCCTAATCTGTGTTCCATTCGATGCTTTAAGCCTACTTGTTCAAGCAAGTGCGCTGCTTTTTCATGAATTAAATTAGTTTCATCACCACGAATCAAAAGTGGCATGCCGACATTTTCTAAAGCAGAAAATTCAGGCAGCAAATGATGGAATTGATAAACAAAACCTAAGTAACGATTACGTAATCGGCATTTTTCTTCTTCTGATACTTCATGCAGATTTTTATTATTTAATGTCACCTTACCTTTGGTTGGGTGATCAAGACCACCTAAAATATGCAGGAAAGTACTTTTGCCTGAACCAGATGATCCGACGATTGCAACCATTTCACCAGCAGCAACGCTAAGATCTATCTCACTTAATACTTCAATGTTAGATGCACCATCTGTGTATGTCTTTGCAACTCCTTCGCATGTTAATACGGGTTTATTCATAACGTAATGCCTCCACAGGATCAGTTTTTGCTGCACGCCATGCTGGATAAATCGTTGCAATTAAACTTAAGAACAATGACGCAACACAAATTTCAACAACATCTCGCCATTCAATTTTAGAAGGTAAGTAATTAACAAAATAAACATTGGATGACATAAACTGAACGTGAAATACATGTTCAATAAAATTGACAATCTCAGTAACGTTCCATGCTAATAAAATGCCGCCAACAGTACCAATCAATGTACCTAACACACCTGACATACCGCCTTGCACCATAAAAACACTCATAATCATGCGAGGTGTCGCACCGAAAGTGCGTAAGATAGCAATATCAGATTGTTTTTCATTAACGACCATCACGAGTGTAGAAACCAAATTAAACGTAGCAACAGCAACAATTAACAACAGAATCAAAAACATCATGGTTTTTTCTAACGCGACTGCATGGAAAAATTCACCGAATTGATCTGCCCATGTTGAAACAGCAGCAGATGAATTTAATTGCAGCATAATATCAGGAGCTAGCCGTGGCGCAGCAAATACATCATGCACATTAAGATATAAGCCTGTCACATTATTACCTAATCCTAACAATCGTTGTGCATCGCTAAGATTAACAAATCCCATTCCACGGTCGAATCCAAAACCTGCACCGGCACGAAAGATACCAACAACAGTAAAGCGCTTAAATCGTGGTATCACACCTGCTGGTGATAATGAAACTTGCGGCGTGACAACTGTTATTTTATCACCTACATTCGCGCCCAATAAATTCGCTAAATTTTCGCCGAGAATAATGCCGAATTTTCCTGATATTAAATCAGATAAATTACCTTCCACCATCTTATTAGCAATTTCAGTTACTTTTTGCTGTTCGCTTGGCAAGATGCCTGTTATCAATGATGGCTGTACAGAGCCGCCATAACTTAGCAAAACTTCACCGGTTGCATAAGGCGCTGATCCAATGACTTCTGGAATGTTATTGACTTTTTTTTGCAATGCTTGCCAATCAGCTACATATCCCGTCACGCTACTGACATTTATGGGTGGAACCATACTGAATACGCGTTTTTTTATTTCCATGTCAAAACCATTCATCACTGATAACACGGTAATTAACACCATCACACCGAGTGCAATACCTAGCATCGAAACAAGGGAAATAAAAGAAATAAAATGGTTACGCCGCTTTGCGCGTATATAACGTAATCCAATAAATAATGCCGCTGGTTTAAACATAGGGTTTCACGGCTCCTCTAAATAAGTTAAAAAAATTATCTGTTGTTTGTTGAGCTATTTCTTCTAAAGTAATATTACGCAACTTAGCAATATATTCTGCTGTATGACGTACAAAGCTGGGTTCATTTGGCTTGCCACGATGTGGGACCGGTGCAAGATAAGGCGAATCAGTTTCAATTAACATACGATCCAGTGGGATCTTTTTTGCCACATCGTGTGAAGTTGTTGCACTCTTGAAAGTGACAATACCAGAAAATGAAATATAAAAGCCCATATCGATTGCTTGTTTTGCAATCTCCCAATCTTCACTAAAGCAATGCATCACACCACCCGCTTGCTCTGCATGCTCTTCACGCATAATTTTTAATGTATCTTCTGTTGCATCACGCATGTGTATGATGAGTGGTTTATTTAGCACTTTCGCAACAGTAATATGTGTACGAAAACGTTCACGCTGCCAATCTAAATCGCCAGTTGAACGAAAATAATCAAGACCTGTTTCACCAATCGCAATGACTTTCGGATGTTGTGCTAATCGTGTTAATTTTTCGGCATCAACATGTTCACTTTGTTCATTTGGATGCAAACCAACTGAGGTACTAACAAATGGATAACGTTCCGATGTTGCTAATACAGTTGGAAAATTTGCTAAATCAACGCAAACATTTAATAAATAATTCACATTGTTTGTATGTGCGCGCGCAATGACTTTATTTAAGTCACCTTGATCAGGTGTTAAATCCAGTAAGTCCAAATGACAATGTGAATCAACTAGGAACATATGGCCTCTTTATTTTTGTTACTTTGTTGCTCTCCCCCCATCCACTTCACTAACACATTTTCCATCAACAATTGTTTATTAAAATTAATACCCACACACGCTTGTTTACGTAATGTTGATAATTCATTCATAAAATTCATGCTGGCTTGCATGGAATAATGGTCACGTAATGCATGCAATTGCGACACATAATCTTTATTGATGATGACTTCATTACTTATCTTTAACTGTAAACGTAATAAATCAGTAATGAAGCTTAAATTAAAATCGATAAATAGCAATATATCCATAGATTGCAAGTTAGAAGCTGATTTGATTGGATCCATTTTGCCTTGATTTAAAATACAAATCGTATCAAACAATAATTTTCGCACAGAAAGCACATCATTTTTTTGCAATGCCAATGCAGCAAGCGGCGCACCTTCTGCCAATTGTAATAATAAATTTGCATCGATAGCTGCATCATTTAATTTATTTTCTAACCACGTCAAAGCCTCACCATGAGAAGGACGCGGAAATAAAATACGCTGGCAGCGACTTAAAATAGTTGCCGGCAAACGTTCCAATTGATCACTCACTAAAATTAACAAAGAATTTGATGAAGGCTCTTCCAATGTTTTTAACAATGCATTCGAAGCATTAATATTCATATCATCGGCTTTAGTAATGATAACAATCTTATATTCACCTTGCAGTGCAGATTGCGCGATAAAATCACTGACTTCTCTAATTTGATCGACTTTAATTGCAGCACCTGATTTTTCTGGTACAACGCGTAATATATTTGGATGCGTATGGTTTGCAGCCAATCGGCAAGCGCGACAATGATTGCAACATTCACCTGCTGCCGTAACTTGCTGACAAAGCATTGCACGTGCAAATGCATCAGCAAATTCTGCTTTACCGACACCTTTTATGCCGGTCAATAACAGTGCATGTGGCAAACGGTCCTGCTGCTTTGCATGCCATATTTGCTGCCATTGCTTTTGTTGCCATAAGTAAATCATTTATTCACCAAAAATTCAGTTAAAACCTGATGTATTTGTGTTTCTACATCAGCTAGTGACTTACTTGCATCAATGATCTTAATACGATTAGGATCTTGCTTCGCACGATCAAGATAAGCCTGTCTTACGCGAACAAAAAAATCCATGCGCTCTTGTTCTATACGGTCTTTTTGCACACCGCGCTTTTCTGCTCGCTGCATACCAAGATCAGCGGGAATGTCTAATAGCAAAGTGAGATCAGGATAAATATGTCCCACTGCTAATCGATCTAATTTGTGAATGTAATGATGTGAAATGCCGCGACCACCGCCTTGGTAAGCATAGCTTGCATCAATATAACGGTCACTCACAATCCATTTGCCTGTTTGCAACGTTGGTAAAATACATTGAGCAATATGCTGAACTCTTCCAGCAAACATTAATAATAATTCTGTTTCAGGTTCTATTTTTTCAGTTGTCTTTGCATGCAATAATAAATTACGAACTTCTTCAGCAAACGGTGTTCCGCCTGGTTCGCGAGTTAAAACAATTTGTTTTCCATTTTGTTCGAGAAAATCTTGGATAAATTTAAGTGCTGTACTTTTACCTGCACCTTCTGTTCCTTCAACTGTAATAAATTTACCTTTTCTCATAATGATTCCCGACTAGGAAATGCAGGTGTAGCAAAGCCAAGAAATTGTTTATTAAATTTCGGCAATAAATAATTTTGTACTTTACTATCATTAAAATAAGAAACGCGTTTAATCGCTTCAGATACAGCACTATTATGCTCTTGCAATGTTTTTGAAAATTGATGACTTCCGTCGCCTCTGGCAACGAAATAATAATAATCATGTTGAATTGGATGCATAACTGCTTGTATAGATGCCATACTTGGCATGGCTATCGGCGTTGGCGTCAAACCTTTATGAACATACGTATTAAACGCTGTATTCTGTTGTAAATCTTCTTTATGAATTTTTCCGGTATATTGATCACCCATGCCATAAATAACGGTAGGATCAAATTGTAACAACATATCTTTTCGTAATCGATTAACTAATACACCAGCAATAATGGGTCGCTCTGAATTAAGATATGCTTCCTTCTCAATAAGTGATGCTGCAATTAATGCTTCATATGCTGACTTAAAAGGTAAATCATTCGCACGTTTCTGCCATGCTTCATTTAACCTGCTTTGCATTAAATCAATTGCGCGCTTTAATATAACCAAATCAGAAATACCGCGTGCGTAGTTATATGTATCAGGAAAAAATTCTCCCTCAGGTTCTACATTCGGATAACCAAGGTGTTCCATTATTTGTTTATCATCTAAAGCTGCACTTGTGTGACGCAATGTATCTGTTTGCAATAAGGCCTGACGTAATTGTTTAAATGTCCAACCCGGAATAATTGCAAATCGACGTGAATACATACCTGTTCCATGTATGATTTGGCGCCAAATGGAAGCAGGTGAAGATCCTTTAGGAAAAAAATATTCGCCCGTTTTAAGATGTGCGCTTACTTGCGGATAAGCATAAATCGAAAATAGCTTTGGATATGGAACAAGGCCTTCCTCTGAAAGCTGACTAATAACGACTGTCTTTGACATCCCTGGTTTTAAATAAAAAATCACACCTTCATTTGTTGAAACTACTGGAAGAAATAATGCGTAGCCCCACACTCCCAAAATTCCGAGGAATGGTATTAACAATGCAAATAAGAAGGTTATTTTTTTCATAGGTATTAGCAATAAATTAATTAGGATAAATTTTAGCTGTGAAAAGGAAGATTAGCTATGGGAAATTCGTTGGTGTTATTCGGCTTTGAAGGAAGTGTTTTTTTAATTATCTATCCGATACGTTCTTTTGTGCCACTGCTGTCACCCTGAAGCACGTTTTTTGCATCAATGCTGTCATCCTGAAGCACGTCTTTTTGCATCAATGCTGTCATCCTGAAGTACGTTTGCACCACCGTTGTCATCCTGAAGCGCGTTCTTTGCGCTGAAGGATCTGTTTAATAGCAAGAAAAGATCCTTCCTCGTAAAAAACACTCCTCAGGATGACAACCAGTTAGAACAACAACATCACACTTTCTTAAAAATCAACGTGCCATTTGTGCCACCAAAACCGAAAGAATTTGATAGAGCAATATCAATCGCCATCTTTTGTGCTTTGTTAGGAACAAAATTTAAGTCGCATCCTTCGCTTGGATTTTCAAGGTTGATAGTGGGGGGAGCAATTTGATCACGCATTGCAAGAATACAGAAAATAGCTTCGACTGCACCTGCTGCTCCGAGCAAATGGCCTGTCATAGATTTAGTTGAACTAACAGCTAATTTATAGGCATGATCACCAAAGCTGCGTTTTATCCCCATGACTTCTAATTCATCACCGGCAGGTGTTGATGTGCCGTGTGCATTAATATATTGAATATCTGTTGGTTTAATGCCGGCATCTTTAATTGCAGCATCCATAGCCGCTGCACCGCCCTTACCTTCTGGATCAGGGGATGTCATAGGATAATCATCAGCACTCATACCGAATCCAATTAGTTCAGCATAAATTTTCGCTCCACGTGCTTTTGCATGTTCATACTCTTCTAATACGATCATGCCAGCACCATCTCCTAATACAAAACCATCACGGTCTTTGTCCCAGGGACGACTTGCTTTTTCAGGCGCATCATTTCGAGTTGACAATGCTCGCATAGCAGCAAAACCTGCGATGCCTAATTTGGTAGTAGCCATTTCTGATGCACCGGCGACCATGACGTCCGCTTCACCATACAAAATAGAACGAGCAGCCATACCAATATTATGTGTACCCGTTGTACACGCAGAAACTAACGCAATATTTGGGCCTTTCATACCGTATTGAATAGACAGGTTACCTGCAATCATGTTGATAAGTGCACCTGGTATGAAGAAAGGTGAAATTCGGCGTGGGCCTGATTCCAAAAGAGTTGCATGGTGTTTTTCGATGCTAGGTAATCCACCAATTCCAGAACCAATTGCCAATCCAATACGATGGGCATTTTCTTCTGTCACAATGAGACCCGAATCTTGAATGGCTTGCATACCCGCAGCCATGCCATATTGAATGAAGTAATCTCTCTTGCGGGCATCTTTTTCCGACATGTACGCTAATATGTCGAAGTTTTTTACGCGGCTACAAATTTGGCACGCTAAATCGGATGCATCGAAATGATCAATTAACGCAACACCACTTTTACCTGCAACAATTCCTTGCCATGTACTTTCCACATCTTGGCCTAGCGGTGTTACCATGCCTAGACCAGTCACTACTACACGTCGTTTATTCAAACTGATACCCTCGCTGAGAGCTAGTCGTCAAATCTTTAAATCGAAATAGTATTTGACGACAGACCCTGAGATTAATGAGATTAATCAGAATTAACTTGCTTTGGATTCTTTTTCCATGCGGCCAACAATGTAGTTGACAGCGTCTTTGATGGTAACGATTTTTTCAGCGTCTTCATCAGGAATTTCTGTTTCGAATTCTTCTTCAAGTACCATTACTAACTCAACAGTGTCTAATGAATCAGCGCCTAAATCATCAACAAAAGAAGCTTCCGTTGTTATTTCGTCTTCCTTTACACCTAATTGCTCTACGACGATTTTTTTCACGCGAGCTTCAATTTCATTTGTTTTCACAGTCATCTTAAATCTACCTCTAGTAAAAAGAATATGTTGTGCCTAGTTTATTCGAAAACCACCAAGTTGCAAGATGGAATTCCTCTACCTTATTTACCTCAAAAACCGTTCGCCCTGAGGAGGCGCGTTCTTTGCGCCATCTCGAAGGGCTTCTTCCTTTTTACAGCCCTTCGAGATGGCGCAAAGAACGCGCCTCCTCAGGGCGAACGGTTTTCATCAACGATTTTAACTCTTAATTCATGAACATACCGCCATTCACATGAATGGTTTGACCTGTAATGTAGCCCGCAGATTGAGATGCAAGAAATATAACTGCTGCCGCTATATCTTCTATCGTGCCCATACGCTGCATAGGTATACGTGCAAAAATGGTTTCGCGTTGTTCATCAGTCAACGCATTTGTCATGTCTGTGGCAATAAATCCGGGTGCTACCGTATTAACAGTGATATCGCGTGAACCCACTTCCAGCGCAAGCGCTTTACTAAAACCCACGACCCCTGCTTTTGCAGCACAATAATTTGCTTGGCCAGGATTGCCTGTTGAACCAACCACTGAACCAATATTAATGATGCGGCCCCAACGAGTTTTTAGCATATCTCTGACGCATGCTTTCGAAATTCTATAAATGGAATTCAAATTGGTTTCTATCACTTGAAACCATTCATCTTCTTTCATACGTAAAAACAAATTATCTTTTGTAATAGCCGCATTATTTACCAAAATATTAATAACACCATATTGTTCTTTGATTGCAGCTAGTAAGTGCTCTATGGATTCCTGTGCGGTGACATTTAACACCATACCTTTTCCTAACAAGTTTTCTGCTTGCAAGGCTTTCGAAATACGTTCAGCACCTTCTTCAGTTGTCGCTGTGCCAATAACAGTCGCACCTTCACGTGCCAAACCCAAGGCAATTCCTTGGCCAATTCCCCGGCTTGCTCCAGTGACTAAAGCTACCTTACCTTGCAATGACGGTTGATGTGACATTTCTATATTCCTCACGCTATTTGTGTTAGCTATTACGGTTTAATACGGTCCCTAAACCGGCGAGATCTGACGTAGATATTAGTTGTAGACTTTTATCTATACGCTTGTTCAAACCCGTCAAAACTTTACCAGGCCCGCATTCAATAATTTGCGTTATACCTTGTCTAGTGAAAAATTGCACGGTTTCTACCCAGCGTACCGGCATAGACAATTGCTTTGTTAAACCATCACGTATGGAACCTTCCGTATCGTATTGAATAATATCAACGTTATTAATAACCGAAAGTGTTGGTTTTTTGATAGTCATCTTACTCAACAACACAGCCAAGCGTTCGGCAGCAGGCAACATGAGCGCACAATGAGAAGGAACACTGACCGGAATCAGCATTGCCATTCTTGCACCTTGTTCTTTGGCTATGCCAATGGCCCGTTCAACAGAGGCTTTATGTCCAGCAACAACCACTTGCCCGATACTATTAAAATTGGCTGGTGAAAGTACTTCACCGGATAAGCGTGCTTCATTACAAATATCTTTTACTTTTATATCATCGAGTCCAATAATTGCAGCCATTGCACCAACGCCTGGCGCAACCGCGTCTTGCATATATTCTCCGCGTGCAGCAACCAATTTCACTGCATCACTAAATGTAAGTGCATCTGCACAAACAAGTGCGGTGTATTCACCTAAACTATGACCCGCAATAAATGCGGGTGTCATCTCCAATCTTGTTTGCAAAATCCGCCAAATAGCATAAGAAGCTGTTAACAATGCTGGCTGTGTATACATTGTTTTATCTAATTGTTCAGCTGGGCCTTCTTGTACTAACTGCCACATATCGTAGTGCAATACATCTGATGCTTCAGCAAATGCAGTTTTTATTTCAGGATATTGCGTTGCAATATCTGCAAGCATGCCTATTGATTGCGAGCCTTGCCCAGGAAACACAATGCCAAGTTGTTGATCAATCATATTGATACCACGACGTAAAAATTAATATCGAACGAGCGCTGAGCCCCAAGCAAGACCGCCACCAAATCCTTCCATCATCAAAAGCTGTCCCGGCTTGATACGACCATCACGGATTGCTTTGTCTAATGCTAGTGGAATAGATGCGCTAGATGTATTGGCTTGGTCTTCAAGCGTAATCGCCACTCTATCCAATGGTAAATCTAATTTCTTTGCCATTGCTTGAATAATACGGATATTTGCTTGATGAGGAATCAACCAATCAACGGCAGATTTTTCTGTACCTGAAGCGGCCAATGTTTCGTCAAATAAATTATCGAGAATATTAACTGCTAATTTGAAAAGTTGATTACCTGCCATCTTAACTGTTTCTACATTAGGCGATGTGTTAGTACCTAATGGTAAATAGAGAACATCTTTATATTTGCCATCGGCGTGTATATGAGTTGATATCACACCCGGTTCATTACTAGGCCCAAGTACCACTGCACCTGCACCATCACCAAATAATACGCATGTGCTGCGATCGGTCCAATCAACAACACGCGACATAATTTCACTGCCGATAACCAGTGCATGTTTGATGGAACCCGTACGAATATATTGATCTGCAATACTAAAGCCATACATGAACCCAGCGCAGGCTGTAGCATTCAAATCAAACGCAGGACAACCAGAAATATTGAATCGTTCTTGTAATAAACAAGCCGTACTTGGAAATACCATGTGTGGCGTTGTCGTCGCAACAATAATCATGTCTATGTCAGATGGTTTCAAACCAGCTGCATCCAATGCTTGACGCGCAGCATAATCAGCCAAAATAGCGGCGTTTTCTTCTGGTGCCGCAATATGGCGTTGCTTAATACCTGTACGTTGGACTATCCATTCATCGGTTGTATCTACTATTTTTTCCAAATCAGCATTTGTCAGTATTTTTTCAGGGAGATAGCTGCCAGTGCCCAATATTTTAGAGTATGTCATGAGTGATTATTCACCTGGAGGAAGTGACGATTTCAATAAGTGTTCAACTTCATGTTGTATACGATCTGGAACATTTCTTTCTGCGCTCACGATAGCAACTTCAATTGCATGAGCAAAACCTTTCGCTTTTGTACCGCCATGGCTTTTAATAACAGTACCTTTCAAGCCAATGAATGTTGCACCATTATATCTTGCAGGATCAAGACGATAGATAAATGTCTTTAAGATTGGCTTTACCATTAAACCAGCCAATTTGGTGACCCAATTACGCATGAAAGCTTCTTTAATCATCTTGCCTATAAAGATAGCAACACCTTCTGTCGTTTTCAGTGTTACGTTTCCAACGAAACCATCACAGACCACAACATCAGCTTCACCCTTATATATAGTGTCAGCTTCAATATAACCAGCGTAATTAATGCTATTAGAATCTGTTAACAATTGAGCGGTACGTTTGACTTGCTCATTGCCTTTAATTTCTTCTTCACCAATATTTAACAAATAAACTTTTGGGCGTGGCAAATTGCCGATAACAGACGCAAGTACTGAGCCCATCACAGCAAACTGTACGAGTGTTTCAGCACTGGAATCAACGTTTGCGCCTAAATCCAGCAACCATACATTTTTATTCGGGTCCATGGTTGGAAAAGCAGAAATGATAGCTGGTCTATCAATACCAGGCAGCGTTTTTAAAACAAAACGTGCTGTTGCCATTAAAGCACCCGTGTTACCTGCACTTACACAAGCTTGTGCGTTTCCTTCTTTCACCAAATTAATGGCGACACGCATGGAAGAATCTTTTTTAGTACGAAGTGCTTGAGAAGGTAACTCATCCATTTCAACACGCTGCGATGCGTGCTGAATAGTTAGTCGATTTTTATCATAGGCGTGTGACTTCAACACATCTTTAATTTGGGTTTCATCGCCAATTAAAATGAGACGTAAGTCAAGATGTTGAGCAAGTGCTTCTATTGCTGCAGGAACAGTAACGGGAGGGCCAAAATCGCCTCCCATTGCATCTATCGCTATAGTTATCACGTCAAAGAACTACTCTTCGTCGTTTTCTTCTTCAACGGTCGTAGAGTTATCAATCACTTGACGACCTTTATAATAACCATCCGCGCTAACGTGGTGACGACGATGTGTTTCACCCGTTGCAGCATCAACTGACAAAGTTGCTTTGGTCAAGCCATCATGCGAACGGCGCATGCCGCGTCTTGAACGTGTTACACGACTTTTTTGAACAGCCATTTTAAACTCCCCACTTTCTAATCAAAACTCTAAATTCAATGAATATGTTTCGCTTTACGAACACTATTTTTGCTTGTCCTTCAAGGATTGTAGTACATGGAAAGGACTTTCGCGTTTTTCACTTTCCCATTCTACATCCGCTAAAGGCAGCTTGACCTTACAATCTTCAGGTTCGTGTCTTGGAATAATCGGTAAATTTAAGATGATTTCATCTTCGATCAATTCTCTAAGCGCCAAACTACCGTCTTTTGCCAATGCAGGCTCGTAATGTTCCGGCAATGCATTTGCTTCGTCTAATGTACTTACAATACCTAAAACAAAGTTCGATATTATTTCATAAACGAAGGGTTCCATACAACGCTGACATTCTAGCGTTAATTGAGTTTTAAGATGGCCTTTTAAGAAAGTCATCCCCTGCTCGTCTACGCCAAACTCCAAATCCACAGCAACTGTATCATCATTAGTTGAGCCTATGGTGGTACTCAACCTATGCATATCCGCAATTTTCACCGCACCGGAAAGACGTAAGCTTTGCTCAGCGTAGCGAAACGGATCTATATGTTCAGGTATGAATTTTTCAGACATGCGCGCATTGTAGGGATGATGACTTAAGGTGTCAAATAAGATTATGAGAGTTGATAGTTATAGAAAAACCAACACCTATCGATTTAAGGTTTTGATAATAAGTCAAGAGTAATATTTCCGCTCTTAAGGTCAGCTAAATCTTAAGCTTAAGAAAATCTTAAGCTTACAAACCTAGAATGCTGGCCACAAACATTATTACAATAAGCGGAGTCATTACTATTTATGTCAAACTCGCGAAATCTAAACCCTGAAGAAATTGAACTCGATCCAAACTCCAGTCCTTTCTTCCAACGACACCTGCATGAGGTAATAGAAGAAGTAACTTCAAAAAATTACAAAAACCCACAAGAAGACGATTACGATTCAGATGAAGATGATAAATCTCTTCTCAAGAATCATCCTGCCGACCTTGAATATCAACAAGGCAGGCAACCGGAAACCTTGGGACAGCGATTTTTAAGATACGGGGGGGGTGTTTTAAAAGGATTCGGTGCTGCCGTCACAGCAGCAGGTACGGCAACAAATGCTTTTTTTATGCCTAGCGGTCAAAGCGGAGAACAAGTTGCAGAACAAGGATTTTTGAATTGGTGGAATAGCTTATCTCTATGGCAAAAAATTGTTTCTCCCATCAATGGTCTTGCGGCAGAAGATGTTAACGCCAGATTAAACTGGACTTTTTTTAGTGAATTTTGGGGCCGTTTAAAAACCAGCATCGCCAACGCACGAAATGAACCTGCACAAGCTGTTAATGCTATCGTTTCATTGTTATTGGGTGTTTGCGGTGGAAGCGGTATGGCTTATCTCACTTTTGAGGCAACACAAGCTTTCTGGATCCTTGGACTAGTTTTTACAGCAGCAACGTTTGCTGTTTTTACAGTAAGCCGATACTTGGGTGTTAATAAATTTATCAGTCGCATGCTTAATCTTGATGTCACCAATTTTCAAGAAGAAGTGATCGATAAACTAAATCATCTAAAAGATGAATTTAAGCACGAGTTGGACGACACCGTTAAGAAAGAAGCTGACATATTATTAGAAGCTCATAATGAAAACGGCGATTGGAAAAAGTATGCTGATAAGCAACCACACTTAGAACCAAAAGATTTTGAAGCACTTCTTATTAAGATGGGTGAAACATTAGATAAAATTGCAAAAGAAAATCCGGATTGCTTTAATGAAACAACTAATTGTGAACTAGCAGCAAAATACGCGCGATTTGCTTTTCAATGTGCGCTTTCAGCCTTTGTCTTTTCCATTTCTTCCGTCACGTTTATTAATAGTAGTGAAAAAGCCATGGTTGCTCTCTTTAATTGGATGAGTGGACTGGCCAATATGGATGTCAAACTTGATAATCTAAATCAAGGAGAACAAATTGGTATTGGTTTGCTCGGGGGGATACCCTCTGCCGCACTATATGCTCTCTCTGCATTTAATTTTCCGAGATTACTTACTGATACGGCTAAATATTTATATGAAAATCCAGGTCAAACAGGCGGCTTTTTCTTAAAAGTAATCGAGCAAGTCATAGCAGCCTCAGGCATGTATACTGTCGGCAATAACGTTCCTGGTAAAAGCATATTTAATATTCCAGCAAACTCAACCACTAAGTTGTTCTTTGCATTAAGCAATGGATTAGGTGGATTACTCGTTAATATCGGTCCGGTCATGACAGCGTATTCTCATGCTGCTACAGTGAGCACGACAAGCCCTGACTCAGAGCAAGTCAAACAGCGCTTTCAAAACCCAGCTGTTAATCCTATTTCTCGTAGCACAGCGGAGACATTAAGAACAACTTCCATTTTCCAACAGCAACCTAAATCTGAAAAAAATTCAGTTGAGCTACGTGAATCAAGGGAAAATGTATTTCAAATGACTGTCTAATTTAACGACAAAAAAATACTCCTGTATCCCGAATAATCATCCATTCGGGATACTTTTTTTATTTTCTTGATATCTCCTCCGAGATACATTATCTTGTTATCTTAATTCTGAAAAACAACTACATATTGTGGTTTTGCCTTCCTGCAACCACAACTCAGATTTTAAGTATTTGATAATTCTATACCGCGGAGAAAGAGAAGCATGGATACCCCGATCACATCATCTCAAATCACCTACACACCCCATTTTGACATCGCACATACGGCACCTGGTTTCATCAAAGTGATTCGCCGTAATGGCACCGTAACCCCCTTCGACGCCAACAAGATTGCCGTTGCCATGACGAAAGCCTTTCTGGCAGTCGAAGGAGATACGGCAGCAGCCTCATCGCGGATACACGAAAAAGTAGCTAGTCTTACTAAAAAGATAGCTGATACTTTTATTCGCCGTTTACAAAGCGGTGGCACTATTCATATTGAAGAAGTTCAAGATCAAGTAGAACTCGAACTCATGCGCACAGGCGAATACAAAGTCGCCAAAGCGTATTTGCTTTATCGCGAAGAACGCCGTCGTGCTCGCGAACAAGAACAGCAAGAAGCAGAAAATAAAAAATCAACATTTGAAATACATATCACGTTGCCAAATGGGACCATTCAGCCATTAGATATGAACGCGTTACAACAACAAGTTGAGCGTGCTTGTCAGAATCTCAGCCATGTTTCCGCAGATCTCATTATAGAAGATGTGAAACGCAATCTGTTTGATAAAGTCCCATTAAGCGAAGTCAACAAAGCACTGGTTATGTCTGCTCGTATTCTTATCGAAAAAGAGCCTAACTATAGCCATGTTGCCGCACGTTTATTACTTGATGATTTACGCGGCGAAGCTCATCAATTTTTAGAGTTAGACCAAAGTAATTTCGCTGAATACTTCAACGCTTATTTAGATGCCGGAATCAAATTTGAATTATTAGATCCCGCATTAAAGAAATTCGATCTTGCACAAATTACAGCAGCCATCAAACCAGAACGCGACTTGCAATTTACTTATCTCGGTTTGCAAACACTATATGATCGCTATTTTATTCACTGGGAAGGTGTACGCTTTGAATTGCCACAAGCATTCTTTATGCGCGTTGCGATGGGACTCGCATCACAAGAAAAAGAGAAAGAAAAGCGCGCGATTGAATTTTACAATCTACTTTCTTCATTCGATTTCATGAGTTCAACACCAACCTTGTTTAATTCAGGTACGTTACGCCCGCAATTATCCAGCTGCTACCTCACCACTGTTCCAGATCATTTAGATGGTATTTACAGCGCGATCAAAGACAATGCGTTACTTTCAAAATACGCTGGCGGTCTTGGCAATGACTGGACAAATGTACGCGCCATGGGTGCACGCATTAAAGGCACCAATGGTAAATCACTCGGTGTTGTGCCCTTTTTAAATGTTGCCAATGCAACTGCCGTTGCGGTCAATCAAGGCGGCAAACGTAAAGGTGCGGTTTGTGCTTATCTTGAAACATGGCATAAAGATA